>NZ_JBGFSP010000001.1 GCF_041227145.1 Bacteroides sp. AN502(2024)
AGCGCCTTGAAACAAAGTGGTTCTGAAGTAACAACAAATACAAAATAGCAAAACATACGAGTTTACTTGTGAGATTGAAAGAGTAGTTTATCATGTTGTCAGACCATCATGAGCTAAAACAGATATGTTGCAGATACTTGACCTGCAACCTATCTGCAACAGGTATCTGCAACGCCATAAGCCATTATATTTCAATTAGATACAACGAAATTGTTGCAGATGGCAGATAATTACCATAAATATATTCTTTTGTATAGGAATCGGATGTAGGTTCCTCCGGATTACCCGGCTCGCATTGGACCGGATAAGGGGCAGTATGGCTATATTTTTATCTTAAATGGAAAGAGCCGTGGGATAGTTGCATTAAAATCATAAAATGTTTGATAAGTTTCACTCATTCGGTTTTCCGGTTTACACACTGGTTTACACAAATGCTGTAAAACGTTATTTTTATAAAGAAAAAAGAGGATATTCAATATTTTGGATCCAATTTCAACACCGTCAATACGGCATCAAAAAATCCGTTTTCTTCCGGGAGTTCATATAAAAAACACTCATAATCGTAATTTTATTTGGGTGTAAATGGATGGACTAAAATTGATTGATGGAAACTATTCTGATGCTGCTATTTCTCCATATAGTCATTTCTTCTAAGTCATTAGTGATGACGAGGAGGTTGTCGCAGTGGAGTTCTTCGGCGGCTTCGACGAGGGCATCGAGTTCGCGCTTGCGGGTTTTCTCGGAGGTCATGTCGTAGCATACTTGGATCAGTTGCTCGACCTTTGTGCCGCGACGGGTCACGAAGTCTATCTCCTTGTCGTTGCGGGTGCGGTAATAGAACAATGTGTTGCCGGGTTCATAGCCTCGGCGCATGAGTTCCACGAACACCTGGTTTTTCAAAAGGCGTCCGAGATTCTCGCTGAGATTGAATGCGGTGCTCTGCACAAATCCGTTATCCACTACATAGACCTTGCGCGGAGCTTTCTTCATCAGCTTCAGCTTTTTGTTGAAGCGTGGAAGATAGAAGAACAGATAAGACTCGGCAAGATAGTCGCAGAATTTCTTGGTGGTTGCCACACTTGACAGTCCTAACTCTACCGCAAGTTCGTTTGAGGAAATCGGGTTGCAGAAGTTGGAAAGTAGGTATATGGCAAGGTTATACAAATCGGTTGTGTTCCTTACCTTATGTCGCTTCGCAACATCTTTCAACAATATGGAGTCAAACAATGTGGAAAGATAGTTCTTTGTAATGGCTCTCGCCTTTATGGTTTCTGGATAACCGCCGTTGCGCATATAATCATCGGCGAGTACGGTAGCTTTGGCAAGCTGTTCCTCACGCGGCGCATGAATGTCGATGTCATTCCAGCTCATTGTTTCATCAAGGCTGAAAGGGAGCATTTCTATTTTCAGATAGCGTCCGGTCAGCGATGTCGTCATTTCACTGCTCAGGAGTTTTGCGTTGCTTCCGGTGATAACTAAATTTTTACCGCGACGATACAATTTGCTTACCCACATATCCCAGTTGGGCAGGTTCTGCACCTCATCAAGAAGTAGATAATCATATCCGGGGTATATGTCATCAAGAGCCGACATCACCAAATCCTCATTCCAATTCTCCAACAACTGTGCATCATCGAAATTCAGGTAGGCAAAGTTCTTTCCCTGCAACATTAGCAATGCAAACACAGATTTACCAACGCGTCGTGCCCCGGTGATCAGCTTAATCAACGGATTGGTGAGAAGCTCCTCAACATCATGTTTGGTTTGCCGTTGTTGGTACGGACGAGCCATCAGCTCATCGCGCTCAGTCTTTTGATTGAAGATTATATTTTTCATTGCCGTCTTATTAGAGTGCAAATATAGCTCTTTTTATTCAATTAAACCTCTATATTGAATAAAAAAGCATATATTTTATTCAATACGAAGATGCTATTGACTAAAAACTGAGATGTCAAGATGCTTGTTGAACTTTATAAAAGACGAATAGGACACCTCGAACATTCCTGCATATCTGATTCTGTTCTCTTTCTGCAAGTTCCGGATATAGGTCAGATAGTATTCACCCACCGTTTTATGGGTTGTTTTGTTTGTGGCAGATTCAATAAGAGTTGTAGCCGTAAAGTCTTTGCCTGCTATCCTCTTGTCCAAAGCGGTTTTCTGTATCTCATTGATTTTTTCGCTTATGAGAACGGCTATTCTTTCACGGTTCGGACATTTATCCTTTGGCTGGTTTGTCTTAAAGTCCCATTGTTCCGCTTTAACGGATATGCCAAGACTTTGGTACTTCTTTTTTCCGTCTTTACAGATACGAATCATTAATGGGCTTTCCCCATTACTAAGAGTTTTGTACTTGTAACACACTACTTTTATAGTTTCACTCATACGATTTCCGGTTTAACTCTTGGTTTAACTTTGGAGTGAAAAACGTAGTATTTATAAAGAAAAAAGCAGCTATCCTATTTAGATAACTGCCTGATTTTTAAGTGATCCGCCTGGGGCTCACCTGTGTCTTGTAATCTCCTGATATTCAGTTTCGGATTTTAATCTTCCAAATAATCTCCACCGATTTCGCAGTGTGATACTTTCTGTGTTTTGCGCACCACTCTTTGGCTTTTGGTTGATGCAAAGGTAATACTATTTTTTGAGTAATGCACTGTTTCTACTCTAAAAATATGTGTATAGTAACGTTTTTTTTCGATTAGTTGTTTGGCATTTCAGGAAAAGGACTTAACTTTGTAATCGAAATCTCTGATGAATATCACATAATTTTCGACTACGACGATGATACAACGTAATCATTATTTGGACGAACTTGTTTCCTTACAGGGGAACGGTATGATTAAAGTCATAACAGGAATGCGCAGATGTGGAAAGTCGTATTTGCTGTTTGATATATTTGTGTCTTATCTTGAAGGACAAGGAATAGCACCTGACCATATCATTAAGGTTGACCTTGAAGACTTTAAGAACAGGGGGCTGCGTAATCCTGATAATTTGTATTCATACGTGGAAAGCCGTATTACGGATGACCGGATGCACTATATTTTATTGGATGAGGTGCAGATGCTTGAACACTTTGAGGATGTGCTGAATGGTTTCCTAAAGATGCGGCATGTGGATGTATATGTTACAGGTAGTAATGCCAAATTTTTATCTAAGGACATCATTACGGAATTTCGGGGGCGCGGATATGAGGTGAAGATGTATCCTTTGTGTTTTCGCGAATATATGTCGGCATACAAAGGTTCGGTTCAAGCCGGATTGAATGAATATATGCTGTATGGTGGATTGCCGCAAATATTGTCATATACAACGGAAGAACAAAAGACAAAGTTCTTAAAAACATTGTTTGACGAGACTTACATCAAGGATATTAAAGACCGCTATGATATACGCAAGGATGATGATTTGGAGGAACTTATCAACATTATGGCTTCTGGTATCGGTGCCTTGACCAATCCCAACAAGCTGGCAAACACTTTCCGCAGCGAAAAGAAGTCTATAATATCATACGATACCATCAAAGATTACATTGATTATCTGTGTGATTCGTTTCTTGTGGAAAAGTCTACCCGTTACGATATAAAAGGCAAACGCTATGTTAATTCTCCCTATAAATATTATTTCATGGACTTAGGGCTGCGCAATGCTCGTATCAACTTTCGACAATATGAGAAAAGTCATCTGATGGAAAATCTTATCTACAATGAGATGCGTGTACGGGGCTTCAATGTGGATGTCGGTACAGTGCCCACTTACACAAAGAATGAGGAAGGAAAGCCACAACGTGCCAATTTAGAAGTGGACTTCGTCTGCAATTTGGGAAGCCGTAGGTACTACATTCAATCTGCGTATAGAATGGAGTCCGAAGAAAAAATAAAGCAGGAACGGGCTTCGTTATTAAAGGTGGAAGATTCTTTCAAGAAGATTATAGTTCTTGGTGAGGAGTGTCCGGTGACACGGGATGAACAGGGAATTACAACGATGAGTATTTTTGATTTCTTGCTGAAAGAGAATTCTTTGGAACTTTAGTATTCTTGGAAATGACGAAACAGAAATCGAAAGCGTTGTAGGCTCTTGAGGAGGAAAATCAGAAAGGAATACTCAAGAAATGGAAAAGTATAGAAGGAAATTTTTGTTCACCTGTTGACGGAATTAAAAGCGCTTTATATGGAACGTCATCTTATGTCCCCTGTTAGGAATCCTTGACTGCACTTTCTTCATAGAAGCCGTTGGGACGAAGACCCTCTGCCGGATATCCGTCAAAGCCATTATCTCGTTCCTTTAACGTGACATCAAGGGTATGTGCGGTTTTCTCTACTTTTACACTTTTGAAATACTTAACCATTTCTTCTAGAACAGGCATTCTGCCAACTCTATGTAAGGGTTCTTTCCCATTGTATTCGTTTCTTTCTGCAAAACTATAGATTTTTGAGAGATTACACAGGGTTGTTACTATGCGCCATCTTATGTCTAAATGGATGAATTTTAGGTTGCAGAATGGAAAATCCACAATAAAACTGGTATATGAAACGAGTGCAATTACTCATTTGCATATGCCAACTCGTTATTGTTAGAAAATTTAC
>NZ_JBGFSP010000002.1 GCF_041227145.1 Bacteroides sp. AN502(2024)
CATTTTTTCTAGTTTAATAGAAAAAGAGAATCTGAATTATAGAAGTAAATCTCTGTATTTCATTTGTTTATGCTGAAAAAGAGCCTCCTGGAATCGAAAAAAAATAAATAAGTGGAGATCGGTATAGAAATATTGCAAGGATTTTCTTTTTAGAGGAGATTGTAAAGGATGATTAGAAAAAAATAGCAATATACATTGGTGAAGTATGAGTTGATCTCTTCCTTTTATTGCTTTTGCAACTATCAATATTTACCTTTGTGCATTTATGTAGTTACAAATGTATCGTGTACGCGTGTGAAGTAATTTCAGATGTAATCAGTAGATGGTATTCACAATAGTATATTCAGATGTTTACAAAAATAATATCAAATATACAAAGGTAGTTATTTAGGCATTAACAAATACTTTTATCTGTATTATTTTATTATAAATCAATATTATATGATTCATTATCTCAATTTATACTATAGATGTTTTCTCTGTGTGGTATGTATATTTGTAACATTCCTGTATAATCTGCGTTTTATTATTAAATATATTTCTGTATATCTGTGCTTTATATTATTTAATTAAATTGAAACTATATATCCGTAATAATTCATTTTTATCCTATATATAAGCGTAATATACGATTCGTATAAAGTGAAATTACTCTTGTGATATTTCATTTTTATATTTGTAATTTGCTTTTGTGAATTCAAATAATTACCTTTGTACATTCGATAAGGTAGTGCATATTTTTGTGAAATAGATACATAATACATACAATTGTAATAAAAAGAAGGTCAGTATGGAAATAAAGGACAGAATAAGAATGATAATGGAAAGAGAAAAAGTTCCTCCTAGAGTTTTTGCTGAAACAATTGGAGTGCAACAATCTACTCTCTCTCACATTTTGAACGATCGGAATAAACCCAGTTTAGAGGTCGTCATGAAGGTGCATCAAAAGTATGACTATATAAACCTTGAATGGTTACTTTATGGTAAGGGTGAAATGATGGTATCGGAAGAAGGAACTTCCTTTTCTTCCTCTAACCAGAATTATCTACCTTCTTTATTCGACGAGAATCCTGTAAATCCGTCCAAAGAGCCGACTCTTCTGGAAAATCGCAAGGAAATGCCATTAAGAAATACCCAAAATGCCCATCAAGAGATTGTAAATCAGGATATTAGGTATATAGAAAAGCCTGCTAGAAAAATCACAGAAATAAGAATATTTTTCGATGATAACACCTATGAGACGTTTCGACCTGAAAAATAAAGAGTAAAATCGGTGGTTTGAGCAATTTCCTGTATCTTTGCACTTAGAATACGAATTTATACTTTTATATCCATACATGAAGAAATTTATTTTAGATCTGACAGTGACCGAGAATATCAGATTGCATGCAAACTATGTATTGCTAAAATTGACCTCTCAGTCATTACTGCCCGAAATGTTACCTGGACAGTTTGCCGAACTCCGTGTGGATGGTTCGCCTACTACATTCTTACGGCGTCCCATTTCTATTAATTTTGTAGATAAACAGCGAAATGAGGTCTGGTTTCTAATCCAGCTGGTTGGTGATGGAACAAGACGTTTGGCAGATGTTAGTCCCGGTGGAACAATAAATGTAGTGCTTCCGCTGGGAAATGCATATACAATACCTTTGGAGGCTTCTGATAAGCTCTTATTAGTTGGTGGAGGTGTCGGAACAGCACCTATGCTTTATTTAGGTGAGCAGTTGGTTAAAAAGGGGCATAAACCTACATTCCTGTTAGGTGCCCGCAGCGATAAAGATCTGTTGCAGTTAGAAGAGTTTGCCAAATATGGAGAGGTGTATACTACTACGGAAGATGGTAGCCATGGAGAAAAAGGATATGTTACTCAACATTCTATATTAAATAAGGTACGGTTTGAGCAGATTTATACTTGTGGCCCCAAACCGATGATGATGGCTGTGGCAAAATATGCCAAGAGCAATCAGATAGAATGTGAAGTATCTTTGGAAAATACAATGGCTTGTGGTATCGGAGCATGTTTATGCTGTGTGGAAAATACGACAGAAGGTCATTTATGTGTATGTAAAGAAGGTCTTGTTTTTAATATAAATAAACTACTATGGCAGATTTGAGTGTAAACATTGGTGAATTACGAATGAAAAACCCGGTGATGACAGCATCCGGTACATTTGGATATGGTGAAGAGTTCTCCGACTTCATTGATATAGCGCGAATAGGCGGTATTATTGTAAAAGGGACTACTCTTCACAAACGTGAAGCGAAACCCTTATCCGCGTATGGCGGAGACTCCTTCCGGGATGTTAAATGCTGTGGGACTGCAAAATAAGGGTGTTGATTACTTTGTGAAGCATATATATCCCCGTATAAAAGACATCCAAACGAATATGATTGTAAACGTTTCAGGAGCTGCTATCGAAGATTATGTAAAAACAGCTGAAATCATTAATGAGCTTGACAAAATTACTGCTATAGAATTAAACATCTCTTGCCCTAATGTGAAGCAAGGTGGTATGGCTTTTGGTGTGTCAGCAAAAGGAGCTTCAGAAGTAGTAAAAGCTGTGCGTTCAGTTTACAAAAAGACACTTATCGTAAAACTCTCCCCAAACGTTACGGACATCACTGAAATAGCTCGTGCAGCAGAAGAAAGTGGTGCAGATAGTGTGTCATTAATCAATACATTGCTGGGTATGGCGATTGATGCGGAACGTAAACGCCCTATTTTATCAACTATAACAGGCGGAATGTCGGGAGCAGCCGTAAAACCGATCGCGTTACGTATGGTATGGCAGGTTGCTAAGGAGGTAAATATTCCTGTCATTGGATTGGGAGGTATTATGAACTGGAAGCGATGCTGTCGAATTTATGCTTGCAGGTGCGACAGCCATCCAGATTGGTACAGCAAATTTCATAGATCCTGCTGTTACTATCAAAGTGGAAGATGGTATAAATAATTACTTAGAAAGACACGGATGTAAGTCTGTAAAGGAAATAATTGGTGCGCTTGAGGTATAATTGAAAACATACACTAGCCCTTCGCATTAAGTTTGCAAGAAAAATGCTATTTCCCTTTAAAATAAAGAAAGGATAAACAAGTAGATAATAGCAGATGAAAAAGAGGTTTGTGTTTAGAGGAATCGGCTACGTTCAGAATCT
>NZ_JBGFSP010000004.1:300000-407928 GCF_041227145.1 Bacteroides sp. AN502(2024)
CAGCTTATGACATCATCCATTTCCAATGGCCAGAAGAGGTAGTAGGATGGAACTGCAAAGCTCCCGACATCATCCGCCGGCTGAAAGAACGTATCGCCTTTTTCCGCTCGAGGGGAACTCACTTCATATACACACGGCACAGCATCTGCCCCCACTGTGCTAATGATATTATCAGCCAGGCCTACGACATAATCGAATCGGAAAGTGACATCGTGGTACACATGGGACATTACAGCCAGACGGAATTCATAAAGAAACATCCCGGCAGCAGGAATGTCATCATCCCGCACCACATCTTCCAATACACCTACAAAGAAAATATCAGCATAGAGCGCGCACGCCAGTATCTGAGGCTGCCACAAGAAGCATTCATCGTCACCGCCTTCGGAAAATTCCGTAATTGGGAAGAAATACGCATGGTGGCGGGAGCATTCTGCAAATGGAATAAAGCAAACAAACTGCTGCTGGCTCCCCGATTCTATCCTTTTTCCAAACATAACAAATATGGACGGAATTTACTCAAACGAGGACTCTCACGCCTAGGATACTATCTCGTCATGCCGCTGCTCAACCGCTTCCTGAAATTTTACGCCGGAGTCAATGATGAACTGGTAGACAATTACGACCTCCCCTATTACATCGCTGCTTCAGACGTGATATTCATACAACGGAAGGATGCCCTGAACTCCAGCAATGCCCCCCTTGCCTTCCTCTACCGCAAAGTGGTAGTGGGACCGGCAACAGGAAACATCGGAGAAATACTGACCGCAACCGGAAACCCTACTTTTGATCCCAACAACCAAGAAGACATTCTGCAAGCACTTGAAAAAGCACGCACACTGTCCGCATGGAGACAAGGAGAAAGAAGCCATGACTATGCGTTGAAATATATGAACATCTACAAAATAGGGAAAGAATACGCAAAAACCTATAAAGATGCCATAACTCTCATAAAATAAATGGAGAGTCCTAATTTGAGGACTTACCTCCAAATCTATTACTGCTAGTCAGCTATCAGCTTTCTATAACGAACGCGTTTCGGTTCTTCATTTCCCAAACGTTTCATTTTATTTTCTTCATATTCTGAATAAGACCCTTCGAAGTAGAACACATTAGAGTCTCCTTCAAAAGCAAGGATATGTGTACAGATACGATCGAGGAACCAACGGTCATGCGAGATAACTACAGCACAGCCGGCAAAATCTTCCAGACCCTCTTCCAAAGCACGCAGTGTGTTTACGTCAATATCATTGGTAGGCTCATCAAGCAACAGTACATTGCCTTCTTCTTTTAAAGCCATCGCCAAATGTAGACGATTTCTTTCACCACCGGACAATACACCACAAAGTTTTTCCTGATCGCCTCCGGAGAAATTGAAACGGGAAAGATAGGCACGCGCATTGATGTCACGTCCACCCATACGGATCAACTCATTACCACCGGAAATTACCTGGTAAACGCTCTTATTCGGATCTATATCTTTATGTTGCTGATCTACATACGCCACCTTTACAGTCTCTCCTACTTCAAATGCTCCCTTATCTACTGTCTCCAGCCCCATAATCAGACGGAACAGTGTTGTCTTTCCCGCACCATTAGGACCTATCACACCGACAATACCATTAGGAGGAAGCATAAAGTTCAAATCGTCAAACAGCAACTTATCACCGTATGCTTTAGCCACCTGTTTCGCTTCAATGACCTTATTACCCAAACGCGGACCATTCGGAATGAAGATTTCAAGTTTTTCTTCTTTCTCTTTCACGTCTTCATTCAGCAACTTGTCATAAGAATTAAGACGCGCCTTACCCTTTGCCTGACGGGCTTTCGGAGCCATACGCACCCATTCCAACTCCCGTTCCAGCGTTTTACGACGTTTGCTGACAGTCTTTTCTTCCATTTCCATGCGTTTTGTCTTCTGTTCCAGCCAGGAAGAATAGTTACCTTTCCAAGGAATACCTTCACCACGGTCCAGTTCAAGAATCCATCCGGCAACATGATCGAGGAAGTAACGGTCGTGCGTCACGGCAATAACCGTACCTTCATATTGCTGGAGATGTTGTTCCAACCAGTCGATAGATTCTGCATCCAAGTGGTTGGTAGGTTCGTCCAACAAGAGTATATCCGGTTTCTGCAATAACAAACGGCATAAAGCTACCCGGCGACGTTCACCTCCGGACAGGTTTTCTACCGGCTGATCTTCAGGCGGACAACGGAGAGCATCCATCGCACGCTCCAACTTGCTATCCAGATTCCATGCATCAGTCGCATCAATGATATCTTGCAGTTCGCCCTGACGGGCAAAAAGAGCATCCATCTTATCCGGATCTTCATAATACTCCGGCAAACCGAACTTCTGATTGATTTCTTCATATTCTGCCAGTGCGTCAACAATGGGTTGCACACCTTCCATCACCACTTCTTTTACTGTCTTCGTGTTGTCCAAATAGGGTTCCTGTGCCAGATAACCCACGGAATATCCCGGAGAAAACACCACTTCTCCCTGATAAGATTTCTCCAAACCGGCAATAATCTTCAACAACGTTGATTTACCGGAACCGTTCAAACCGATAATGCCGATTTTCGCTCCATAGAAAAAGGACAGGTAAATGTCTTTCAACACATTCTTATTGGAGGTGAAAGCCTTGCTCACTCCCACCATCGAGAAGATAATTTTTTTATCGTCAGCAGCCATTATGTATGATTATATATTGTTGATAATGGCACAAAGATAAGAAAAATGTTTGAATTCTTTTGGCGTTATAAAAAAATGTTATACCTTTGCAGCCGCATTCGAAAAGAATATACGGAAGGACCGATTCGCTAGCTCAGCAGGTAGAGCACAACACTTTTAATGTTGGGGTCCTGGGTTCGAGCCCCAGGCGGATCACCAGACAAAGATGCAAATCGAAGAGAATCCCTGATAACCAACAGTTATCGGGGATTTTTCTTTTCTACCAACCTCCCCTTTTTACGCAGAATATAGCAACTTTCACCGACCAATTCGGTGGAGTAAGATTCCGACTAAAAAAGTCCACCGAATAAGGTTGTTTTGCATTGATACACACTATTTTGCGTAGTCGCACTTTTGGCTTTGGAACTTAATTTTGCAACCAAAAAAGTATCAAGCCATGCAAAGAAACTATTTCTCGATTCTCTTCTTTATCAGAAGAACAAGACTGTTGAAAAACGGTGAGGCACCCATCGGGATACGAATCACCGTAAACGGGCAACGTGCAGAAATGCAAATCAAACGCAGCGTTGCCGAAGAGCGTTGGAACGCATCCAAAGGATGTGTGGTAGGGAAAGACAGGAAAGCACTGGAACTGAATCAGTATCTGGAATCTGTCAGAACAAAAATTTATCAGATACATCGCGAACTGCTGCAAGACGGCAAGCCTATCACAGCTTTCATCATGATGCAGAAATTCAATGGAGGGGGCGAAGCTCCTAAGATGCTCTTGGAAGTATTCCGTGAGCATAACAAAAAGTACAGGGAACTTATAGACCGCGATTATGTGAAAGGTACGGTTTTGAGGTACGAAAGGACTGTCCGCTATCTGGAGGAAATGCTTCAAAGCCAATACGGTTTGAAGGACATTCCGTTGAAGGAGCTGAACCATGAATTTGTTCTGAACTTTGAACACTTTGTAAAGGTGCAGAAGAACTGCGCTCAAAATGCGGCTGTCAAGTATCTGAAGAACTTGAAGAAAATCACCCGACTCGCATTGGTCAACAAATGGATAACCGATGATCCATTCATTGAAATCCATTTTCACCAGACACAAAGCAACCGTGATTTCTTGACGGAAGAGGAACTCAATGCCATCATCAATAAGAAATTTGATATACCACGCCTTGAAACCGTCCGTGATATTTTTGTCTTTTGTGCACTAAGTGGTTTAGCATTTACGGATGCCCAACATCTGACACCGGAGCATATCACACAAGACAGCAACGGGGACTATTGGATTAGAAAGCCACGCGAAAAGACAAACAACATGTGCAACATCCCCTTGCTGGATATACCACGAATGATTGCGGAGAAATACAAGAGCCATCCCGAATGTGTCAAAAAGGGAGTGGTATTGCCTGTACCGTCCAACCAACGGATGAACAGCTACCTCAAAGAGATTGCGGATGTGTGTGGCATCAAGAAGACTTTGAGCACACATATCGCTCGGCATACCTTTGCCTGCATCGCCATAGCCAATAAAGTGTCTATGGAATCAATCGCAAAGATGTTAGGTCATTCTGACCTCAGAACTACAAAAATCTATGCGAAACTGATGGATAAGACTGTTTCTGAAGAAATGAATGTTTTGAAACGAAAATTTAGTGCAATATGAACAGAGGAATAATGACTATCAGTGAAACAGGTGTGTTCACAATACCGACCGCACCTATATGGATGACGCAATTTGAGATTGCCGACCTGTTCGGTGTATTCTCGTGTAACGTCCGCAAGGCGATACGGTCAATCTACAAGAACAAGGAATTGAGCGAGGTTGAAACGATGAAGTATGTCAAGCAAACTAACGGCATCAGTTATGACGTTTACAGCCTTGAAATGGTTATAGCCGTTGCATTCAGGATATGCAGTAGAGATAGTTTCTTGTTCAGACGGTTTGTAATGGATAGAACCTGTGCAAGGACAAAAGGAACACAAGCGATGCTGTTCGTTTCTTGTGGCAAAGGCGGCAACCTATGGTATAGTTGAGCTTCATCCCGCCAGTCACGCGTTCCCGATGCACGGATGCAAAGGTAGCGCGTGGCTTGGGTGTCAGCCGCAAGGTCGGGCGGCAAAGCCGTTCCGGGCAGAATCTTCCTCAAACTAGTTTGAGCGTATTCAGCCCGAAAACCTTGCCGCTGCCTGCCACACACTCTTAGTGCATCCGGCAACGGAAACGAGCGACTGACGGGAAATCAGAAGAAACGAAAAAGGGAACGGCTTACAAATGAAGTTTGATAATGATGCTTCATCCGTAAGCCGTTCCTTCTTTTTTCGTTGGGTGGACTATTGCTGCCTCAAATCGTGGGCGGACGGCAAACTTCGCTCCTTTAAGGAAATCAGGTGCCTGTCAGTCTGTATGCAGGGCGGTAGCTGTCCGACAGCATCCGTTCGATGTCGGATTCCCGGTAGAGGATTTTGCCGCCTAACTGGATGTAGGGTATCCGTCCTTCGTTGCGGTAGTCCTGAAGCGTCCGGCGGCTCACTTTCAAGCGTGCCGACACCTCCTTGTCGGTAAAGAACCGTTCTCCTCCCAATGTCGGTCGGTAATTGGCTGTCAGGTGCTCGAAACTGTCCAACAGGCGGTCAATGTTGCTCATGAAGTGGATTATCCACTCACTGTTCTTGGTCATCAGTTCGTTCATATTACTTTGGATTTAGTGGTTGTTATCATTATACTCTGTTTACTGCATTCATATCGTCCTGCCTTTGAACTTGGCTCCCTTCCGCCTGTCCTCTACAACCGAGACTATACGCTGCACGTCTTCGGGACGGTAATACGTCTTATGGTTTATCTGCGAGTAAGCCAGCGTGCCGTTATCGCGCAGTGTCTGCAACGTGCGTGGGCTGATGTTGAGCATTTGGCACACGTCCTGATTGTCCATCCACTCGTTCATTCTTTTTTCTCCATGCCGATGGCAGATGGCATCCATGCGGCGGACGAAACGGTCGAACTTGGCGACCAGCTCCTCAAAGGTCTTTTTTTCAATAGATACGATTTCCATATACATTATTTTTTGTTGTTATTTCTCTTTTTGCTGCAAAGAAAAGGGCTAAATCCTATAAAACAATGGCTTTTTCAGAACTGGCAGCATTTGGCTCCAGTATGGTAGAGGTTGGCATCATAGCAGGTTGTTTGTACGGTACATTCTTTTTGCCGCTTATAGCTGTTGTCGGTTGTCTGCATACTTTTCCAAGTGCAAAGCGTAATCCATGAATACGGACTTGTTTTTTGGAGAATGGAAACATGACCGTTTGATTATCCTTATTCAGGAGAGATGCGGATAATGGCTGTTGGCCCCCCGCTCCTTAATATAAGAAAAGAAGCCACCGACACGGTTTGCCATAAGCCCTTGTCCCAATCTGGACCGCTCTCCGTGTAATCCCAACAATCCGGCAAATCATAGAAGTTCTCACCGTGTATGAATACTCCACATCGGCAAAACCATACAAAATTGCCCTACTGCACCCATTCGCTTGACAGACTGGATTACAGGCAGTTATTTTGCTCCCGACAAACGGTCAACTATGCGCATAAAGACCAACGAGTATTCACCTTTAACAAGAAAAACAATGAGTAAGAAATTCAAAAACATCGAGAACGATGAAGAGTTCAAGAACTTCAAGTTGGAAGACTACCTGCCTTCCATGAACAGACGTGAGCCGAAGGCAGATACTTCCGTTTCGGAACAAGAAACCGCTATGAAGGAAGAAGCAAACCTCTTCCCGCCGATGGATGAACCGGACACATCCGCCATACAGGAGGCGGTATCCAATGCAATCCGACAGGACGAGCCGGAGGTATGGAAAACTGATTCCGATGATGCCGACGAAGAAGTATAGGCAGCTGTTACCAAAACGGATGCTCCTGCGGAACGGACGATTGTCAGACGTATCAGCAGCAAGCAACGCAGGCTGTCGTTGGACGAGTACCGCGCCACCTACCTGCAAGTCCCCAAGATTGCCGACCGCAAGCCCGTGTTCGTCAGCCGCGAGGTACGGGACGAATTGGACAGGATTGTCCGCTGCCTCGGAGACAGGGGCATGAGCGTGTCGGGATTGGTCGAGAACCTCGCCCGGCAGCACCTTGCCGCTTACGGGAACGATATCGACCAATGGCGTAAATTATAGGAATTAAGGCAAGACCGGCGGGGTGTCTTTAGGGTATCTTTCAGGGATGCTCTAAATTACTGATAACGAAGTTTGGAGGAGGCAAGTTTATGTTTCGGGCAGACCGAAACCACTTGCCCCGCTCCAAACCTCGCAGGGAAGCCACATCCCGTTGGTCTATATCCTGTGGAATCATTGTAATCAGTAAACGAAACAAGAAATGATAATCATGCAAAGCGAAAAAATAAAGAATGACGGACGGGAACGGACAAACAAAGGCGGTCGTCCCGTCAAGGGTGCCGCCGAGAAGTTGAAGTACCGTATCACCGTGAAGATGGCAACGGAGGACTACTACCTGTTGAAGTCCAAGGCGAAGTCGGCGGGAGTCTCAGCCAGCGAGTTCATCCGTGGCTGCATCAAAGACGGTGGCGTGAAAGAACGGCTCTCAAAAGAGCATGGCGACTTTATCCGCAAGCTGTGCGGCATGGCGAACAACCTGAACCAGCTCGCACGAAAGGCGAATGCGGAGGGGTATGCCTCCGTGTTCATGCCCTGCCGCACGCTGATGATAGAGATGGACAACCTTGTAAACCGGATACGCCTATGATAGCGAAAATCATGAAAGGATCGGACTTCAGGGGCGTGGTTTACTACATCCTGAATGATGAGAAAGGCACTAAAATCATAGATGCGGACGGCTTGTTTCTGGAAAATAACGACACGATAGCGCAGGGATTCATCGGACAGGCGCAGATGAATCCGAGGGTGACAAAAGCAGTCGGGCATATCGCATTGAGCTTTTCCAAAGAGGATTCACCACGCCTGAACAATACGGTCATGGCGCAGATTGCCCGTGAGTATATGGAGAAGATGGGCATCAGGGACACGCAATACATTATCGGGCGACATTTCGACAAGGAGCATCCGCACGTTCATATAGCTTTCAACCGCATCGACAATAACGGCAAGACCATATCCGACAGGAACGACCGCTTCCGCAACAAACGCATCTGCAAAGAACTGACCAAGAAATACGGGTTGCATTGCGCAAACGGGAAGGAACAGGTGAAAATCCACCGTTTGCGTGAGCCGGACAAGACAAGATACATGCTGTATCAAATCTTGAAAACGGAAGTCGGAAGGTGTGGTAACTGGAACGTGCTCGTCAATAACTTGAAGCGGCAGGGCGTGGATGTTGAGTTCAAATACAAGGGAAGCACTGACGAGATTCAGGATATCGTCTTTTCCATGAACGGCTACCGTTTCAACGGCTCCAAGGTGGACAGGCTGTTCAGCTATTCCAAGATTGACATGGCGTTAAGGCTCAACAATCATGAGGAACGGCAGACGCAACCACATCCGCAAGCTAATCGGGAAGAAATAAGCCCAATCTCAAACAGCGGAGGCGACCTCATTAACGGCTCGTTAGGTTTGTTCGCTCCGAACAATGTGCCGGAAGAACAGCAGCCTTACGACCCGTACCTGAGAAACAAGAAAAAGAAAAAACAACGTAAAATCAACTGGTAACTATGGCAGACAACAATGTATTCATCCTCTTTGAGGAAATCAAAACCGCTTTGAAAGGTATAAACGGTAAGTTGGAAGAACTTCCAAGATTGATAACCAAGCAACCACAAACCGGAAATGACAAGCCGGATTTGTCCCCGATAAAGGATGCGGTAGCAGAAACGGCAAAAGCCAAATCCGAAGAGATTAAGGTCTTATTGGAAAGGCAGTGGAAAGCATACTCGCAACTTGCCACCCTGCCCCTGCACAAACCTGATGCAATCAAGACACAGGAAGAGCAAGAAGCACAACAAGAATTGCAGCCGCAGGAGCATATCCACCGACACAGTTTCGACATCAAGTCAAGCAAGGTCTTCTCTTTTGTCGTCGGGCTTGGCGTGGTATGCGCCTTATCCCTGTGGGGCAACATCGAGCAATGGCAGTCCAAACGCCAATACGCCGACGATGCGTTGAAGTTCCGTGCCATCCGTTCATGGGGCGGATGCGATGCTGACAATATACTTTGGCTGAACAAGGTCTTCGACATTCACCGGGACGAGAAAGCCATCGAATGGGTGCGGAAGCAGGCGGACGGATATGACACATCCCTGAAAACCGTCTCAGACAGTCTGATGCAGGAGGACTTAAAAGGCAAAGTCAAGCCCAATACCAGCAACCCTAAATCCGATTGATCTGGCATCGGTAAAAGTGGAATTCCGTCCTTCGAGCAAAGAGGGTAAGGATGAGACAATCTATTGTCTGGTGATTCACGACTATATGATTGGTTAAGCTATCTCTCTTCTCTTATGAGGTTGTGTTCAAAAAATAACATAGCCTCTAATCTTTATCTGCAATAACGGTTAGTCATTTTCAAGTGATTATTGAGGTCTTGATATCTTTGGAATAATCTGAATGACAAATCGTTTATTGTTTTCTTCAATTATATTGTCTCTGTTGATTCCATTGAAACCACTTCCAGCTATGATAACTTCGGTATTATAGTTGCGGAGATTTATACCTTTTGAAAGCCACCGTCGATAAAGAGCCAAAGCGCGATGATAACTTAGCTCATACATCCATATATTATCGGGATTGAAAGATTTATTTTGAAGTTGTTGCCAAGGAATAGCTGCGTTTCCTTCAATAACCAGTTGAAAATTCAGATTTGGATTCTTTTCATGCAATCTTTTGACAACCTTTTGCAAGGATTCACCAACATTATCTACAGTCTCAATGTATTCTGGCTTGATAATGTCATCATTGGGATTGAATATTTCTATCCCTATGAAATCTTTTGCGACAAACATTTTTTTCCTTTCAACATACAGTAAAGCAGAAGATTTGCTGAGCTCTTCAAATTGTGTTTCGAGTTGAAGAATTTGTTTTAGTTTTTCTGCTTCAGCATTAGCATTGTTTCTTTCGTTCTGTAATGCTATGTTGTCATATTTCATTTTCCCTATGCACACAACAAACAGTACTAACATAATAAAAAATAGGCTTGTCATCAAGTCTGAATAACTGAGCCAAAATGAATCATTATACTTACCCCTTGCCATGATTAGTTCTTGTTTACATTCATAATGGCTTTTGTCATAGAATCAACGGCTTTAAGTGTAGCTTTGTGCAGTTCGATTGATTCTTGTTGGGCATCTTTATAATCTTTGCGAAGATTTAAGATTTCTCCTTTCAAATCCTTATAACAGTCCGCCTGTACTTGTGTATATTGTACCATTGTGGCAAGCACTTCATTCATCTTTTCAAACGTGTCAAAGAACTCTTTGTTGTTTACTAAAAAATTACGAATATGCTCTGTTGATGCTACTAATTGAGTAGATAGACTCTCAGAAACTTGTTTACCTTCTGATATAAACATATCAAATTCTTTCCGCCATACATCACGAGCTTCAGAACCTGTCGGAAAGTGTGTTGTGATAGCTTCTTGGAATTCTCTTTGTAATTCGCTTGCTTTATTCTGATTGCTTACAACAAGTGATAAGCCAGCTGAAAATTCATCAAATTTAGTCAGTAAAGTTTGTATCTGAGTAACTGCGCCCGAAATATTTGTGATAGTGGAGTTTAGTTGTTGCTGATATGTCTGAAACACAGAAAAAGAATCAGAGGAATCTTTCAGTTGCATAAATGTCTCTGCAATTTTGTTGGCGGTTTTTGTCAAGCTCAATTTATTTATCTCTTCCAATACCAAATGTTGCTTTTCCAGATTGTCGTTAAGCAATTCTGCAGAATCTGCATAAGCATCAAGATTACGACCAAACTTGTCAACAAAGTGCCCAAGTACTCCTCGTAAAGAGTTTAGGCTTGAAGCCATACTGTTTGATAGTAGAGGCATCAATTCACGACGAAGGAAATCAATATATTCCTCTTTTCCTTCATTAGACTTAGATACAGCTTTCTTATATGAAACGGCACTATTAAATACAGTTAGTCCCAATCCCAAAAAACTTGCACTCATGGCGATAACTACCCCATAAAGCAAATGCTGAAGCCCCGTAAACTCTCCACTTGTGCCGAACATCCTTTCGAAATTAATACCCCATAATCCAGTAATGATTCCGATGAAAGTTCCAGCTAAGCCTAAATAAAGTGGAACATTAAGACTATTATGAATTTCATCCTCTAAAGTGTTTTTTTGGTTGTCGCATATACTTTCAAGAATTCCCAAGTCTGCGCTAGTTCCTGTATTCTTACATAGATACTCGTTAGTCCTGTTGATAATTACGCAGAACCGTCCTTTCGCTTTCTTGCCTTCAGGCATTGCAATTAGAGAGAGATTGATATAATCAATTCTTTCTTCTTCAATCTCTGACTTTACATGACGGTTAGGGATATTGGACAAGAACCTCTGCAATGAACTTTTAGATTTCAATATATCCGGGACAAGAGACGTTTCTTTCAGAAACAGGCTTTCCACTTCATTAAACAAATTTCCAAGTTCGAAAATCTTAAGTTTTGTTTTAATAAAGCTGGTTATCTGTAATATAACTACAATTATAACAACAACTGTTGCTATAATAAGACCAATGTATTCGTTTATATTTTCCATAAAGTTATGTTAGTTATTCGTTGTTATCAAATAAGTTAGCACTTTGTTCTTTTCTTTGCGCCTTTGCTTTGTTTTTTATCTCTTTCTTTAGCTCCTTGTCTCGTAGTTTCTTTAGCTCCAATTCATCTTTGGTCATGGGTTGATAGCTCCCTAAACCTTCAGGGTAAATCCCCTCGATATAGAGCTTTACAAGCCCTGCATGTGATAATGGTTTTGAAGCGTCTCTAAAATCGATATTGGTATTGTAATCTAATAGCACAATGTCTTGTTTCTTACTTTGTTCTTTGATACGCTCTACTACATGGTGTACTTCCGGAATATTGTCAAGCACCCATTTGTATGTGGGTAAATATATCAGCATTCGAGCCTCGAAGTAGCCTAGTAGTTCTTTACCATATGCTCCTTTCCGATGTCCTTTTGGCATACCGTACTTACGAACAGTTCTTTTCAGATCTTTCATTGTATCATTCCTGAATGTGGCAAAATCAACGTCTGCACCTTCAAAAACTTTCAGACCTTGCCACACCGCTTCAACGCACGTTGCTGTCAGACCTTTTGTGAAAGGAATGGGTATATTCATGTGTGGGTAAAATGGGCTCAATATCTGCGCATATCTCATATTCGATGTAGATGTGATATCTAATATCGCAGCTTGGGGGAACTCCTCTTGAACCTTTTCTAATTTTCGTTTTTTGTTTACAACGTATATCATAACTCTAAAATTTGTCTAAGTTTATTATGTATTCCTTAGAAAGGAATGTTTTTACCATTACCTCTGCTTGGAAGAATGAACGTTCATTATCGTCTAAATCAAAATGTGTTCGCACTTTTACCGAGTTGAAATGTATCTGTTCCAAATCAGCGATAGAACTTCCTATATTCACAGGTTCGCGTTTTATGGTTGCATTTTTATTGGAGTATAATGCACTTGAAATGCAGGCAGCCTTTATGTCAATTATCAGATTAACTGGGTCTTTTATTCTTCCGTCATTCTTTGCAATATATTTCATTGGATGCTCTCTTGTAAAACTTAGTCGCACATAATCTTGAAGATTTCTGCTTACATCCGGTTGACGGCTTAAGTCACCACCTCCAGGTCGTGGAATCTTTATGCCATGCTTTTCACAATAAGACCATGAAAGCAAACCACCATACCTCTTAATTAGTGGAATGTTGCTTCTGTCTGTAAAATGGTATAAGTACTTGATTTCATTCTTTTGCAGCACATTCAATATATTTTGCCAATCCTCTTTTAATTCGGATGACAAGGCTTCCAATCGTTGTCTTTCTTTTCGTTCTGCTGCTTCTTTTCGGCGGACTTCATCAGCAAGTCGTTTTGCTTCGGCTTCTCGCCTTTCCCTTTCTTCTCTTTCTTTTTTCTCTTTTTCTTTTCTTGCCTTTTCCTCCGCTTCTTTCTGCTTTCGTTCTTCTTCCTCTTTACGCAATCTTTCTTCTGCCAGACGTGCAAGTTTCTCCTTTTCAAGTTCTGCAACAATCTTATCTAAACGGAATTGAAGCTGCTGATATTTTTCTCGGATGGATAAATCTTTTACTTTGACAATTTTATCAAGGATTTTGTTCAACTTGTTTTTTGCGTCTTCCGCCTTCCTCCTATCAATCAAAGTCTCTATCTCTGAAAGCAAAGTCTTCGTTTTATCTTCTAAAATCTTAAGTTCACAAGCCTCTTTTTTTAGTCGTTCTTCTTTCAGTGCTTTCAGATTCAGCACTTCACCAAATTTGTATGCTTGATAGACTGAATTCAGCTTTCTTTCAATAGGTTTAGGAACGGAAATCTTGTACCAGTCCATAGAAGAAATTTTCATCTGTTCTCTTTCTTCCTGTACTGTTTTCTTCCGAGCATCTAATTCTTTATCTAACGATTTTGACAATGAAGCTCTCTTACCGTCATTCTCGTTTGATGACGATGATGTTTGCGTTATGCCCAATATTCGTTTTAACCAATTTAGAAGCATTTTTTTAGCTATTCGTTCATATATAGCAAGGCGCAGACATTCACCATACGCTTCACGGTTCACCACAAACCACAACTATATATGGGAAGCCTGCGCCCATATCGGGTGCAGCTCCTATAATAGTTGTTGCTCTTTTTGTTCAAGTGGTGATTGTGAAGCTATAGAGCAAATATGTCTTGTGTCTCACGGACTACACTGCAAAAGTACTCATTAATACTGTAATAAAGAAACGTCTAAGATATAAATCCGAATATTTTTTGTACATTTGCAGAAAATAAAGCGTTCTTTTGATTGATGCAATATTGAGCGAAACACAGAATGTCGTTGGTTTCTAAATCGTTACCGATTAAGCAGAAAAGTTCTGTAACACGCTGTGCTTTAATAAGGAAAGACTCTATGTTTTCTTTGGTGTAAGGATATAGCAAAGTGTTGTCGGTTTGAAAGTGATTGCTAAGCAGTGAAAGAACTGAGTAATAGAAATTTGAAGTATATGAAAATTAAATCTGTACATATTAAAAACGTTAGAGGTTTAGGGGATCACGAGGTTGAACTAAATATGATTCCAAATAAGCCAAGCGTTCTTGTGGCACCAAATGGCTCAGGCAAGTCATCATTTGCATTTGCTTTTCAGTGGCTGAATCGTTCGAGGATGAAGATGAATAAGAATGATGCTTATATGGGTGATGAGAATAACTCCCCCAGTATGACAATAAAGACTTCAGAGCCTGATTTGATTTTGATTGCAGATAAGGATAGAAACGATATTGTCAAGCGATTTGGAATATATGTTATCAATAATAGTTTGACAGCTGTATCACCTGGAATTGCAAATGGTGGTTTTGCTATGGGTAAAGCTCATTTGAGTGTACCAGAAGTTGTAATGATTGATAGTATTCCTGCCCAAGTTCAACTTGTTGATGATTTTGACGATGTGTATTCATTAACAGATGCGCCTGTAGGATATTATCCTGTTATCAATGATTTTCTGTCTGACAATAAGTTTATGGCTGGATTGGATATTGAAGCATTGAAATGCACAAAACGCCCAATGACACAAATAACGGATTTTATTGAACGTTCCAAATCTTATAAAGGTACAATAGATGTGCGTCATAGTATAATAGAAACAGATGATTATAATAATTTGTTAGCAATTAATGCGATAGCATATGCTATCGAGAAATTCCGATTAAAGACGCCTGAAACTAACAAGGCAAAGTTATTACTGCGCGCAGTTAGACTTGTAACGCTATATTATAGAAAGGGGGATGAGTTTAAGGCTAGAATGGACTATGCTGAGTATAAAGAGCAAGACCAAGCCTGCCGAAAACTGTTTGCCGTTCTTAAGCAGACTTGGAATGGAATTGCGCCACATAAAGTGGGCGATAAGGTTAGTTTAAAAATAGGGGATGCACAACGCATTTCAAATGGAGAACGCGATATTATGGTGTTCTTGGCAAACCTTTACAAAGCAAAGTCTAAGCTTATAAAAGAAAACAATATACTTATTATTGATGAGGTTTTCGATTATTTAGATGATGCAAACCTGATGGCTGCTCAATTCTATATCACTCAAATGATAAAAGAATTACACAAAGAAGGTAGGAACATCTTTCCAATCATATTGAGCCATTTAAATCCGGATTATTACAATCAGCATTATTCTTTTAAGGATTTGAAAGTTTACTATCTTTGTCCACTTCCTCATCCACATGCTAGTGATAATATGATGAAGCTATTGAGGAAAAGAAAAGAACTTTCAAGGGCTGCTGGACATGGCGCAGAAGAGGATATATCTAAGTATATGCTTCATTTCTATAAAGACTATTCGAAGAATATGTCTGGCAATATAGGAGAATGCCCTTCACAATGGGCTGATATAAATGTATTCAAGCAGTATTGTATAGAGCATTTAGATGCATATCTACAGAATAGAGCATATGATGCATTAGCGGTGTGTGTGGCACTGCGTGAGATTATTGAGAGAAGAGTGTATATACAACTCCAAACTGTGGAGCAAAAAGATACTTTTTTAAGTAAGCATGGGACTTCAGAAAAACTTGGATATGCAGAAGAGCAAGGTGTTGATGTTCCTGAAATATACTACTTATTAGGGAATATCTATAATGATCCAATGCATGTAGATAATAAAAGCAATAAGCTGATAACTCAGACTCTTTATTCGCGCATGGAAAATAATACCATTAGGAGTATGATTAAGAACGTGAAAGATAATATAGTATGATGCGAGATGAGAGGTGGCTAAAAATATAAGTGGAAAGCTATTTTCTATTCTTTTAAAGTTACAATAGGGATATTTAGTAAATTTGGGTCACCGGTAAAGTCTTGTGGGGTCATCGATAAAATCCTGTGGTTTTATGCATAAATTTTAGTTAGTCTATACAAGAAAAAGGGTATGTCTATAACCCCTCTAAGTTGTTCTCTGAACTGTTTAACTTTCGCATTAAATGATTCTGCAGCAGCATTTGATGCCCTATTAATATAGAAGTTTAGTATCTCCTCACTTCTGTCATATAATGTAGCAGCTATTGTGTTAAACGATTCAAATCCAGATTGTTCTACTTCTTGATACCACTTCGCTAAATTGGTTCTTGCTCCTGCCTTTATCGATCGTTTATTAAAAATCATTCTTAAAGAATGACTAAGTGAATATGCCCGTTTAATATCCGGATATTCTCTGAATAAGACTGTAGCTCTGAGCTTCTGTGCCTCAGTCCATTTTTCAGCAGATTTGAAAAGCAGATACCGGCTCCTTGCCAATAATTCCTTGCGTGTATCACCATTCTCAAAGGTAAAAGGGGTATATTTCTTTTTCAGACCTTTAGCTTCCTGCCTGACATCAGTCTCTTCTTGTATAGCTTCCCAACGGTGTCCGATTCTAATTTCCTGTACAGCATCACACGCCAGCTTTTGAATATGGAAGCGATCTATCACACGGATAGCCGAGGTGAAACATCTGCGAACGATCTTGCGCATACTTTCTGACAAATCAAGAGTGACCTCCCGCACCATCCGAAGTGCTTCTTCAGGGATTTGTTCTAGCACAGCTATGACATCGTCAGCCTTGGTACCCTTGACAATAGCCACGATAGCACCTTTACCACCGTGTGCCTCTCTGTTGATGATTATAGTATATAACTCACCATTAGAAAGGGAAGTTTCATCAATACTCAAGTACGGTCCCAGGTTCTCGGAAAACAGCAGCCAGTTTGCGGCATGGGACAGTTGATCCCACATGCGGTAGTCACTTAGATACTCTTTATATTGCCGCTCAAACTGATCACCGTCAATATGATAATAACGTTCAAGAGAGCGGGCCGTAATCGGGTATTTCTCCAAGCAATCCTTTTAAAAAAGACGCGAATTCTTTTGAATGTCGCGTTCCCTGAGCGGTAAGCTCAAAAGTGTTACAGATGATAGAACCAGTTTCCTTGTCGAGCCATTTACGACGCCGTACACATAAGCTTACCTTACGGTCACGGATAGGAAAATCACGAATATAAACCGGAGGAAGAAAACCTTTGGACTCTAAAGAGTGAACCCTAGAGGACAAGGGAGGAAGATTTTGCTCATCTAAATGAATGGTTAACATTTCAGCGGTGTTCTCTATTTTAACAATATCAAAACACTCCAACAGGTCAGCTGGGAGTATGAAGCGAGCAAGAACTAAAAGAGTATCGTAACTAGTCATAAGAGTTTTTTGAAGGCAAAGATAAGAATTGGAGAGAAGAAGACCACATGATTTTACCGGTGAACCCTATTTTTCCGAACTTTCCTCATCTTCATTAGTACCTAATGTCACAATAATGAAGAAACACGCTGATAAAGCAATCAGGTAAATACTTGACAACTTGAAAAAAGAATAATCCCATATTAAATCACTGGAAATTTGTATAATAAGCAAACGCTTATTATCTTTGTGTATCAAATAAGAGTTCTTAGTTTTAATGTTTAACTGATGAAAGATAAAGAAATAGACTGGGATGCTTGTCTGCCAACAAAAGAAATGCAAGCTGACTTTAAAAGATTTAAAGGACTGAAAACCGCAGAAGAAAAAGAAGCTTTCAAGAAAGAAATGCAGGATAAATATCACAAACTGCCGGAAGCACAAAAGGAGGCCTACAAGAAAGCATCTGAAGCCGGGCTAAAAGCAACGGTAAGTGCCTGCAATGATTACATAGAAAGAGCGGAAGAAGCCATATTACGTAATAAACGTAAGCATTCGGTAAACCACGTATTTTCGTCTCCACCTTCCATCATTAACTTTACGTCCAAAAAGCCAAGTTATGATGACACGAGAAGAAGTAGTAGAAATAATGAACTACTGCAAAGAGCACAAAGTGACTTATAAGTCAAGATTAGAGGAACTCAATATCCCTGTATGGCGGTTTTATGACAGCAAATCCCGTTATGCCGCCGAGCAATCATCTGGTAAAACGGCTCAAGGTGAGTTTATCGAGCTTCCGCATAGCGGATCTTTTGTTCCGGTTCCTTCATTTGCCGGTACAACCGGACGGAAACAGAAAAGTACACCGACCACGCCAAGCGGATTGAAAGAGATAGAAATACGTACACCGGCCGGTAGTGCCATACGCATTTGTGGTGAGCTAAATGAAAAGGAACTGTTTTCAATCATCCGGGCCTGCAGCCATGTTCAGCCTTAATGACAGTATGCGCTATCTGTTGTATAACCGCCCAACTGATATGCGCAAAAGCTTCCATACCCTCAGCGGTATCATCACCGACGCCATGGGTCAGGACCCCTGTAACGGCAACGTGTATATCTTCATAAACCGTGCCCGTGACCGTATAAAACTCCTGCATTGGGAGCCTGGCGGCATGGTGTTATATTCCAAACTTCTGGAAGCCGGTACCTTAGGTAAACCTGATTCTGCCAACGACAATGAGGTCTGTACAAATATAGAATGGCGGGAACTTGTCATGATAGTGGAGGGTATCATGGAAGCCCGTGACTCCCGTCGCACGAGACTTGAAAACCTGCAGAAACTTCGAAAATAGTATCGGATTTTTTACTCTGTTTGCTTTTGTATGTCATTGGATTTTAGTATATTTACATTGTGAAAAAATGAGATGCAGATGCTTACAGAGGAACAGGAAAAAGCCTTATTGGAAGAATTAGAGCAGCTCCGTCAGGATAAAGCGGCGCTTATCAGCAGGGTTTCCTCACTGGAACAGTCGCTGTACTGGCTTCGGAAAAAAGTCTTTGGCCGGATGAGCGAGAAGAATCTTCCGCTTGATCCCAACCAACTGTTCCTGTTCTCAAAAGCTGAAATGTCCTCCATGGAAATATCCCGGATGGAGGAGGAAGTCCGCAAAAGCGATGAAGAAATCACCAGAACCATAAAAGTCAAGGAGAAGCCGGCCCGCAAGCCCTTGGATACATCTTCTCTTGCGGTAGAGGTTGTTGATCTTTACCCCGAAGGGACAACAGACGGGGAAGGCAGGCTTAAGGATGATTTCATTGAAATCGGAAAGGAAGAGAGTTCACGCCTGGAACGTGTTCCGGCAAAATTGTATATCCTGAAGACTGTCCGTCACAAAGTGATAAGTAAGTCCGATATGGAGAAATACCCCGAGGAAAGACAGATCCTGATTCACCCTCTACCTCTTGTTCCGGTCAGTAAATGTATGGCAGGCGCCTCGGTCCTGACAGACATTATCATCGGCAAGTTCATGTATCATCTCCCGTTCTATCGTCTGATACAGCAGTATCGCGAATCAGGAATCAGCATAAGCGAATCTACCATGTGCGGATGGTATGAAATGGCGGTGGAGAAACTCAGGTTGCTGTACAACCTGCTCAAACAGAAGATACTCTCCAGTGAGTATATACAAGTGGACGAGAGTGTCATTCCTGTGCTGGACAATGAGAAACATAAGGCGAAAAAGGGGTATGAGTGGTGCGTACGCGACGGCATCACGGGGGACGTCATGTTCCATTATGACCGTGGCAGCCGTTCGGGGACTGTAGCCCGTGAACTGCTGGGATGTTACCATGGCATTGTGCAATGTGACGGCTATGCAGCTTACGAACAGTTTGAGCAGGTGAAAGGAATCACTATGGTCGGCTGTTGGGCACATGTCAGAAGGAAGTACGTGGATGCCCTGGAAGAGAACAGGACCCTGGCCACACAGGCAATACACTACATCGGCAAGTTGTACAAGATAGAATCTGAAGCCAATGATGCAGGGCTCACAGCTGAAGAGCGTAAGGAAAAACGTATCAGTGAGGCCTATCCGCTGATACTTGAATTTGAAAAGTGGCTGCAGGACACCTATCTTAGAGTGCTTCCTAAAAGCCGTATGGGTAAAGCCATCGAATATACGTACACGCTCCTTCCAAGACTTTCCAGATACGTAAACGACGGAAGAATCGAAATTGATGACAACCGTATAGAAAATGCCATAAGACCTTTGGCTTTGGGAAGAAAGAACTATCTGTTCTGCGGAAACGATGCATCAGCATACAGAGCTGCCATCGTATACTCACTGATTTCAACCTGCAAATCAGCAGAAGTAGACCCCAGAATCTGGATGGAAGATGTCCTGAGCAAAATTCCATATTATGAAAGGGATGAGAAGAATATGGAAGAACTTCTACCACGTAATTGGGTAAAATCCAATCAAACTTGTTCCGAATAGATACTATTAGTTCCGAATCGACTACGAATAGCACCGATTCGGAACTAATTTCACAAAAATTGCAACGTGGTTTACCGAATGCTTACTAATAAACTTGGAGAATTGCCCGAAGCAATCTCATTCAGTTATATTGCAAAGAAATATTTTGGTAAAAGTAGAAACTGGTTATATCAGCGTATTAACGGGAATATAGTCAACGGGAAAAAGGCTCGCTTTACTGACAATGAACTCAAAACGTTCCTGAACGCTTTGAACGATGTTAGCGAAATGATTCATCAGACATCATTAAAAATCAGTTAAGCTCTTATTTGACACCATCCCTGCATTTGAGCCGATGCAAGGATTTTCATTGCCTAATCGAAAAATAGTTGTATCTCTGCAACATCAAGATAATACGGACATTATTCGGATTATTTTTGACTTTGGTGAAGGGGTGGTTTCCCTCACTTTTTTATATCCTTACCGAACTTTTTATTTATACATTAGTTCTACCTTATGTAACCCTTCTTGAGAGTTTGTTGATTCGTGTGTTGTTAATCCCAATTCTTGCTTATCACTAAAAATCATCGAATCAAGATATACTTGCCACAATCCGAGATTCTTGTGCATTTGTCAAGTTGGAATATGATAAATAGAAATATACTTAATACAACCACGTCCTTAAATGAGGACCTATATAGCCTACATATATTTCTCTTGTTTGATTATCGGGATAAAAATGCATCCGCAAATTTCCACAGATTACATGTAAAGAAAATACAATCCTCTCTCCATTAGGCAATGAAAAACATCTAACAGCAGAATAATTGTCTAATGTCATTTGACTTTCAGGATGAATTACTATACTCTTGGTATTATTAACAGATTCATAACTAAAACTACCAGCTTTCCATTCCATAGCTACTTCATCCAGCACTTGTAATCTTCTAATAATATTAGCTAAATCTATAGACTTCCCTAGTCTATTTAAATTTTGCTTAACACTACTACAAAAAATAAGATTAGGGAAAAAAACACTTTTGTTGTTCCAAAGCTCTTTTCCATCTTTCAACTTTTCAAATTTCTGCTTTCGTAGCCAATCAAGATGTGATTCAACATGATATTTATTTCCAAAACAACAAATTTGTTCTTCACATTTTATAATATCATTATTCTCAATATATTCATGTATAACAGATAACTTATTTGTATTCCAACATTCTTCCGTCAGGAAATTAATACATAGCGTGTTACAAATCAAAGCAGCCTTAAGACCTTGCCCCAAATTGTCATTAAAATAACAATTTTCCTCTTCAAATCGCTTTTCTAATTTACAATCAGTAATCAAAGGTGAAGAAGAAACGATGATAAGGAACTTATCTTTCAAATCCTTACTCACTTTAAAATCCCCCAACCATGCGCCAATGGAATAATTACTCAAAAAAGATAAATCAAATAAGTTTTTCCCCAAAGATATATCTATACGTAAATTACTTAATCCTAGTTTTTGTTCTGCATAAACAGCAGCATGAACAAAATTTTCCATTAATCCATATACTTGCATTTTTGTTTGTACATGATTTAATGATAGTTCATTTAACATATATTCCATAACCAATTAATCTTTTTGTATCAACAGACTTAGTTGTTTAGTATACTCATCAAAAAAGTCATTAGGTTGAAAAGATAAACGCCCATCGCTATCCACTAAAGGTTCTTCAATATATATTGAGTGCCCTTCTTCTGCCCTAGAAAAGAAATATACAGAAAAGTTATTTGCCAATATCCTTTTTTCCTTAATAGCCACTCTCATGCCATTAAAAATATGATCACTGTGAGACTCTACTAATATTTGAACCCCATCATTTGCTGCATACGATATTAATTTCCCCAACATAACTTGTCCCTTGGGATGTAAATGAGATTCTGGATTCTCAAATATTAATAAATCTCCTTTTTGGGCATTTAAAAGTGCAATTATTATTGGAAGTACATATGTAATGCCAAACCCCGTATTAACGGATGTAAATTCAGGCGTTGTATCTTTTTGATTAATAAACTCATATCCTAATGTAGATATTTTTAAATCAGGATGAAATCTAGGCTTTACACGTACTTCCGAAGTTATTTCACTGATCCATGCATTCACATTATCTAATAGAGTATTAGATTTAGCATTGGGATGTTTTAAGTTTAGATTAGGAATTGTATCAAACTTATATTTATCAAGATAATGTACTGCATATTGTCCTTTTTCCCCCAAAGTCCTTAAAACTTCAACAGCATATGGGGACGCTTCATATGTACGTTTAGGAGTAATACGTTCAGCATTCAAATATTGAAATTTATCATTAAACAACGACAAATTACCAATATTAAAAGAATCAGCATTTCCTTTTATAAGCTGCAATATATCAGAATCAGACTTAAGAGAATAAGACAATGAGAGGTGTCTAATTTTCTCAAAAACAATATCAAATACAATATCTCCGTCTCCTTCAATATTATACAAGTCCTTTCCATAACCAATATTTGTCAAATCGCCATTAAGTTGAAGTCTTGACAAAGACTTATCAGCCATGTAAGACTGTCTCAGTATTAATAAACTTTGTATTAAAGAAGATTTTCCCATCCCATTTTTACCACAGAATAAAGTGAGAGGAGATAAATTAATCTCAACGTCACTAAATGCTTTAAAATTCTTTAAAAATAGACTAGTGATCATACAATATGTTTTTTTATTAAAGATTCTATTTTCGTAAATCTATTAATTACAGCATTTTTGCTAGCTGTTGATGTTGTCACAGCATCATTAAATGATTTATCCCCAAATAGCTGTTTATACTCATTTCTTAATGAAATTTGATTATCGTAAATTTTTCTTATTTGTAACGTTGTTAATTTTGATAGAATTACCACCCATACTTCAAATAAAGCACTATTTAGGCGCCGGGGAATATTGTCAGAAATCACAGACCTACTAAAACGATCTTTTCCAAAAATTCCAGTATGAATCTTGATGCCTCGCAATATTGAGCTCGCAATATTCTCCAACTCATCTAATGAAGTTGTTTGCAATTTCTCCATTGCACGATCTAAGAAAGCACCTAAAGGACTTTCATATTTTAAATAGTTTGTTTGTATAAAAGCTACGCACCGTAAAACCAACTCACGATCTTCCATCCTTTCATTAGGTAATGGAATTAGTTTGCGAAAGCCAGCATCTTCTGTTATTTTTTTAAGAAAAGTAGAAGCTTGCCCTTGATTTAGTGCATTCCGAATTTCCATATCATTCAAAGATAATGCACCTGTATTAATTCTTTTAAAAACATTATACTTAACTTTTTTAGGTGTACCAGGACTTATTAAGAAACAAGTTACATTTGCCTCCATAATTCTCCTTTGCATAATTCGAGGTAAATCATTAAATTTTAATCCCTTATTATCATAGTCCTTTAATATATCTAATCCTATCAATGGTAAATTCTCATCTATAACAAAATTTTTCAAAGCAGATAGTCGCTGTAATCCGTCAACAATCAACCAACGATCATCTTCACTAGCATCAAAATAAAATGCAGGCAAAGGAAGTTTTAACATAAGGGATTCTATTAAACGACTTTGTACATCACGTTTCCATAAATTAGCCTTCCTTTGGAATTCCGTATTAAGATCTATTTCATCATTTCTAATACGAGCAATCACATTATCAATAGATAACGTTTGTGGAATAATACGAATCTCATTAGGGTCAAAAGGCTCTGTCATTGTTTCTGGAAGATGCATCTTTGACAAATCTCTATCCGCATCTTCAGCAAATCCTTCAATTGTTAATTGTATGCCTTCTCCTTCTTTCATTTATTTAGCCTTTAATTCTAATAATATGCAATGCAAATGTAACCTTTTTCTTTTAATATTTTAGAAAAACAATCACCAATTATTATCGTATAGTTTTTATTAGTAAAATGTATCTTGATTATTATTCCATTTAAACCAATTGCTAAACAGTATATTTATACAAATTATTAATTACAAAACATCTATCAACACTTTAAGTTTCATCACACATAAACACATATTCTATAACTACCATTGCCACAATTATAACTCACTCCAACCCCAACATACCAACCGCCCTGATAACTACAACCTATCTGTAAGCCTAATCCCCAGTGTTTCTTCTGAAAAGGTGAAAGAGTAATAATTTCCTTGTCTCTGTACACCTCCATGAAATCAAGACACACGCGCCATCCGTTACAATCTGTCATCACAGGCTCATCTGTTAATACCGCTCAATCTTGATACCTATTTCAGTAAAGATGTGGACGATCTACTGATGAAATGACAGCCAATGAGTATCACAAGGAGTTTCTATTGATACCAGCCAACTCTGCAATCTTAGTACCCGATAACATCCGGAAAGCTCGTCAAACACCGTATTTCTCTCGCCTTCTCTTTTTCCCTCCTATATTGAAAATACATGACCTTCCATTCATCCCAAACTGCACCGGCTTCCTCATCAGTCAAAGCCTCCAGACAAAACTCCACCACTTTTACATAATCACTCAACGGGCGTTTAGCCCCTTTTTTAAAAGACTTAAAGTAGTATGACCGATATTTACTCCCTTGTATATATCCTCATTTCTCAAATTCGCACGCTTTTGCAATTTTTTAATATAAGCACCAAAAGCTACGTAACAAGCGACCTCATTTTCCATTCTTTTCACTGTTAAAATTACATTATATTATTTAATAACTTCCCCTTTCGTCCCAACATGTCAGGACGGTGTTTATTTTGCATTTGCTAAATTCACGCAGTGTTTTGAAACACATTTGTGTGTGTTTCTGCAAAAGTAAGTTTTTTAATTCATTACAACAAAAAATTATGCAAAACAATTACCGAATGTCTTATTTCATGCCCCCTATTGCTCCTATCAAAGACAAACAAGGCCGACTGATGACTCCTCCCACGCTTATCCCCTTCTGCGAAGTCACCATCGGACAAGTTTTTCAAATGATTACCGGCAACGAGAATCTCAAAGCCCTGACCGGACAAGTACGGAATGCCGCAGATATACGAACTGCCAAAGCATCATTGTTACCTTATGTGACCCCCTGCGGCATATTCACCCGCCGCAACAGCAAAGACTTCGTCTCCCCGTCTCACCTGGTGATAGTGGATGTGGACGGTCTCTGCTCCTATCAGGAAGCTGCGGAAATGCGCCGTATGCTATATGAAGATCCTCTCTTACAGCCTGTACTCACATTTATCAGTCCCAGCGGACTGGGTGTAAAGGCTTTTGTTCCTTGCCGTTATTCCTCCACCACAGATGATGCCCCCAATATCACAGAAAATATGAGTTGGGCGATGCGGTATGTAGAGACAGCGTACAATACGGTAACCACGGTCTCTTCCGAAACGAAATCCAAAGTTGATTTCTCCGGTAAAGACCTCGTGAGATCCTGTTTCCTCAGTTATGACCCGGAAGCATTATTCAGAAACAAGTAAATTATAAATTAAAAATTAAATGATGACCAACATTGAATCAATCCGCCGGCTCACCGAAGCTGTCGAAATGGCAGGAGCAGACATCGCCCCCACTTATCTTGAGTATATACAATTGTCATTCGCCATCGCAACGGATTGCGGCGAAGCCGGACGTGAGTTTTTTCATCGCCTCTGTCGAGTATCCGCCAAGTATCAGCACGTACATGCCGAACGGGTATTCTCCAACGCACTCCACACACAACGTGGAGAAATACACCTGGGCACCGCCTTCCACCTGGCGGAAACAGCGGGAGTCGTAATCAGTAATGTAGGGACAGTGGGGACAGTAGGGACAGTCCCTCAATTTCTCACACAGGCGCGCGCATATAATAAGGTGAAAAATGAGAGAACAAGTGAAGAAACGATCACAGAAGAAAAAGAAGAACTGCTATCCGGCAGCGATCCGCAACACCCGTTGCCCACTCTGCCGAAAGCAAACTGGCCGAAACTTTTGCAGCGCATCATCAAAGTTGCGAAAAGTGAGATTCAACGCGACGTCATGCTGATGGGAGCATTCACCGCACTGGGAGCCTGCATGTCGCGCCACGTGCGATGTCTCTATGGAGGCAAATTTTATTATCCCAACCTCCAATATTTCGTTGTGGCACCTTCAGCTTCCGGTAAGGGCATCCTCTCTTACCTCCGTCTGCTCGTGCAACCCATCCACGATGAAATTCGAGCGGAAGTGGCAGCGCAAATGAAGGTCTACAGGAAAGAAAAGGCCGAATACGATGCGATGGGAAAAGAGCGGTCGAAAATAGAAATCCCGCAAATGCCCCCTAACAGGATGTTCCTTATTTCAGGCAATAACACCGGCACAGGCATCCTACAAAACATTATGGACTCCGAGGGTACAGGGCTTATCTTCGAGTCGGAAGCCGACACGCTGTCCACCGCCATCGGAGCAGAACACGGCCATTGGAGCGACACGCTGCGCAAAGCGTTCGACCACGACTTCTTGTCCTACAACCGCCGCACCAACCAAGAATATCGGGAAACGAAGAAAGTCTGCCTTTCGCTCCTGATGTCAGGTACCCCGCTCCAGGTAAAAGCCTTCATCCCGACAACGGAAGACGGAGGTTCCTCCCGCCAGATGTACTACTACATGTACGGAATCAACAAATGGGTAAGCCAGTTTGTAGACGACGAGACAGACTGGGAAGAGGTATTCAACGTGTTGGGACTGGAATGGAAAAATCAACTGGACGTAATAAAGAAGAATGGCATTCACACCTTACAGCTCACAAGAGAGCAGAAAAACGAAATCGATGCTGTCTTTTCAGAGTTGTTCACTCGTTCGAGCATAGCCAACGACAGAGAAATGTATAGCTTTGTGGCGCGTATGGCCATCAATTTGTGCAGGATCATGTCGGAAGTAGCCGTATTGCACGCTCTCGAACACCCGACACCCTACAGTTTCCAACCGTCCTCTTCCTCCCCCTTCACACCCGACAAGTCTATTCCTTCGGACAACTGTCAGGACGGCATTGTCACCCGCTGGAACGTATCCATCTCAGCAGAAGACTTCCACGCCGTACTAAATCTGGCGGAACCTCTCTACTGTCACGCCATGCACATCCTGTCGTTCCTCCCCAACTCGGAAGTCAGCCACCGCCCCAATGCCGACCGGGATTTCCTTTTCCAACAACTGGGCCAGGAATTTACCCGCTCGGAGTTACTGGAAAAAGCAGCTGCCCTGGGTATCAACAAAAGCACCGCCATCACTTGGCTGAAACGTCTCACCCGACAAGGCAAGTTAATCAGTGTAGACGGGAAAGGGTCTTACGCGCGTGCGTGTGTGTGTGAGTGAATCGGAAAAAGTGTCCCCACTGTCCCCTCCTTACTTACTGTAACCGTTGGGATTGACTGCATCCGTTTTGACTGCATAAAGCATAGCTTTAGCCGGTCTAAAGCTATGCTTTAGACATCGTAAAGCAGTGCTTTATACACCGTAAAGCGATGCTTTATTTAAGGCTCTCCCCAGGCATCCACAGGAGGCTTGCCGACAAGATCATATCCGTCTGAAAGATACTCGTACATTGGAGCACCGGGACTTGAATCCGATGAAAGGGTGTCCGTGCTTCAATCCGGTGAAAGAGCATCTGTTTTAGTTAAAAAAGAAAAACAGGACCGTCTGCTTCGAAAAATAGACTATCTTTGTTCCAATCGGATACACATTGTCTCGGATAAACTAAAAAAAATAGAATGGGAAACTTTATCAATCCGTTTACGGATGTAGGATTTAAAAAAATATTCGGGCAGGAGATTACGAAAGACTTGTTGATCGATTTCTTAAACGGATTGCTTGTGAACGAGAAGTGTATCACCGACATAACCTTTCTGGACAAGGAATTGCTTCCGGAATACATGGGAGACAGAGGGGTTATCTATGACATTTATTGTACGACGGAAAACGGTGAACAACTGGTTGTCGAGATGCAGAACAAGCAGCAGACGAACTTCAAGGAGCGTGCCCTTTTTTACCTGTCCCATACCATTGCCCGTCAGGGAGAGCGGGGTATTTTCTGGAAGTTTGACTTGAAAGCGGTGTACGGCGTGTTTTTCTTGAACTTCAGCCTGCCCAACGGTTCCCACAAACTGCGTACGGATGTGGTATTGACCGACCGGGACACGCATGAGACATTCTCAGACAAGTTGCGCTTTATCTTTATCGAACTCCCTTCTTTCAACAAGGAGGAGTCGGAATGTGATACGGATTTTGAACGTTGGATTTATGTATTGAAGAACATGGAAACATTGAAAAGAATGCCTTTCAAGGCGCGGAAATCAGTCTTCGAGAAGTTGGAAAAGATTGTCGATATCGCTTCCCTGAGCAAAGAAGAACGCATGAAATACGATGAGAGCATCAAAGTGTTTCGTGACCAGCTGGTTACCATTTCGTTTGCGAAAGAGGAAGGTAGAAAAGAAGGCATGGAAGAAGGAATGAAGAAAGGGATGAAGAGAGGTATAGAGAAAGGCATGAAGAAAAAGAGCCAGGAAATAGCTCGTAATCTGAAGGAACTAGGTGTCCCTGCTGCCACTATCTCGCAAGCTTCCGGACTTTCCTTAGATGAAATTGAAAGAATCTGATAATAAGTAAGTCTTTGAGACAAAAGAGGTATGCCATAACCTGAGCACACCTCCTACTATTTTACATTCATTTATCTTTCTGTTATAATCACCTTAAACGTCTTAAAAATCAATTTTATATCATACCAGAATGATGCATTGTTCACATACTCTAAATACAACTTAATCTTTTCTTGCATGATAACATTGATATAATAATCCTCCGGATTCTCAGCCTTTTCCATCAACTCATTCTCATTACGAAACTTAATAGATGCGGGGTCAGTGATGCCCGGTTTCACGTCAAGCACATGCATTTGCTCCTCTGTCCAATAGTTCACATAATGACGTACCTCAGGGCGAGGACCTACCAGACTCATGTCACCCAGAAAGACATTGATGAGTTGCGGCAGCTCGTCAAACTTAAACTTACGGATAAAGTAGCCGGAACGAGTCACCCGTGGGTCTCGTCCGCCAATCGTCACCAGACTTCCCTTATCAGCTCCCACACGCATCGAACGGAACTTGAAGATACGGAAATCCTTGTTCTTATACCCCACACGCACCTGTCGGTAGAACACGGGACCTTTCGAATCCAACTTCACCCAAATAGCAAGAATAAAAAACAACGGACTGAGAACAAGAAGTCCACAGCCCGATGCAATCATATCAAACAGTCTTTTCATTCCCCCTTCAATATATCAACCAGATTCTCAATAACGTATTCCACATCCTCCTCTGTCATCTTCGTATTCAATGGCAAAGTTATCTCGTTCTCGAAAAACTTATACGCATTAGGATAATCCTTTATATCCAATCCTTTCGCCTTATAAGCAGTCATCATAGGCAATGGCTTATAATGAACATTCGTAGCGATTCCACGTTCTGCCATCTGTTCGATGATACGGTTACACTCTTCACGAGTTTTGCCCAGAAAACGAGCGATATACAAATGACCACTGCCTGCCCAGTCCGTTCCATAATGCCGAAGGCCCATCACGCCATGTGAAGCCAAAGCCCTATCATACATTTCAATATATCGCTTGCGTTTCTTCAACATTTCAGGGTAGCGTTCAAACTGTATCAAGCCCAAAGCCGCCATTATGTCTGTCATATTACATTTGTACCATGTACCGATGATATCATACTCCCATGCCCCAAGTTTTGTTTTTGCCAGAGCGTCCTTATTCTGACCATGAAGAGAAAAGAGCTGTGAGAGTCGATAGATAAACTCATTCCATGTCTCCCCCTCCATATAAGGAACGGGACTCCCGCAGTACACCTGCTGACACTCCACCACCTCTTTACCGAAAGGCAAGTTCCAAGTCATGGCCCCTCCCTCAGCAGTAGTGAAATTCTTTACAGCATGAAAGCTGAACGAACTGAAGTCCGCAATAGCACCAGCCATTCTTCCCTTGCGAGAAGCACCAAATGAGTGAGCGCAATCATTCGACACCACGATACGCCCCATCAACTTCTGAATATCGTTAGCTGGACGATAAAGCGCCTTTATCTCAGGACGATTAACCACCTCCAGAATCTTTTCCACATTGGCACAAATACCAGCCAAGTCCACAGGGACAATTACCTTAGTACGCTCAGTGATCGCTTCTGCCAATTTTTCATAGTCCATCTCAAAAAACTGAGTATCGTCAGAGCCTTCAGAACAAATATCCACCATCACAATGGTAGCACCCACGTGATCCACCACACTCGCACTAGCAGTATAGGTATATGCAGGCATTATCACCTCGTCTCCAGGACCAACGCCCAATATTCGCAACACCATCTCCATGGCAGCCGTAGCCGAGTTCAAGCAAACAGTCTTTTCGATGCCCACATACTCAGAAATCAAATCCTCTAACTTCTTGGTGCGAGGACCGGTTGTAATCCAACCCGAAAGAATCGCCTGCTTTACTTCTTCAGCTTCAGCCTCCGTCATATCTGGAGGCGAGAATGGAATATTCCTTCTTTTCAAATCTTTACTCATTTCTATTTATTATTTTATTCATTTTTTTTAATTTCCTGAAGTTTACTTACTGACGGATCTACAACACTCCTTGAATTCGACAAGTGATTCATAAGTACTCAAATACTTTCAAAAACGATTTGGAATTCTTCACCACTTGCCATAATTTTCATTTTAGCTCAGTAGAGCAAAGGCAGATACATAATTAAAATTTTCCTAAAAATATATTGAGTACTTACCTCTTCAGTATACACTCTTTAGTCAGAATACGAGTAATTTCAGCACAATGTCCGTTCTCCACCTCGTTCTGGTTCTTCAGATGCTCCGTCTGTCCCAGCCAGTTCATCGGCAGGGAGTCTTCTCTACCCGTAAACACAATGCCTATCAGGTCCTTTCTTTTAGTCTGCAGGTATGTCTCCACATACTCACATTCGCTGAGTACGTGCGAAAACAGTCTCTTATGCTCAACGAAACCTGTAGTAATTCTATAAAGGTTTTTATCATTCATCTCTTTATTACACTCTTGATTGCCTCAACATACTTGGCTGTTCCAACCTCACGAGTTAGGTTGTCCATCACGAACTGCCTACCGTTTCGTCCGTACTCCTTACACAACTCGCGGTCGTTATACAACTTCAAGATACTCTCCTTGAAGGCCTCCTTATCACCCGCCTTGGTAAAGATACCGCACTTATACTCTTCTATGATCTGCTTCAACTCGTTAGGGTCGAAATTCGCAAGTACAGGACGACTTGCACTCATGATGCTCCAAGTTTTTGACGGAACACTATTTGAACCAACACCTGGTTTTGATATGACTAGAGAAGCATCTCCTAAAGAAAAGACATGGCTGATGTCTGAATAAGGTTGAAATGGTAAGAGATATACATTATTAAGCTTTCGCTCTGCAACTATACGCTTAACCTCATCTAGATATGCTCCATTGCCTACCAATACAAAACTAATATCTTCATATTCCTCCTGAAAATCCCCAGCTACACTCAACAGCATATCCATGTTCTGAGTCAATCCTATATTTCCATTATAGGTAACATAGAACTTGGAACGATCTAAACCATAAGAATCAAACAGTTTATTCTTCTCACGTGAAATATCCACCACAACATTCTGATCCACCCAGTTGTACACTACTACAATCTTGTTCGCAGGTACGCCCTTTGCCAACAGATTCTTGCGGAAGTCCTCCGATATCACAATGATTTTATCTGCATACTTATAGGTGATCTTCTCTACGATTCGTCCCATCTTCCATATCAGACTACCTTTACGAGTTAATCCCGTTCCAACCAGCGAATCGGGGAAAATATCCTGTGCGTTATATACCGTTGGCTTTCTCTTGAACCATTTGATCAACGGCATCTTCAAGCCCTGAATGGGTGGAGTACTGTCAATGAACGCTACATCATAGTCCTTCCACAGGCAAAAATGTAACAAAGCAAACTCACCCAAGAAATAGCGCATGGCACGCAATAGTGGGTTCTTGCCTTCTCCGTACAAGTGGAATCTATGTACGCGTAATTTGCCGTTTTCCCAATGCTCTTCCCTTTCCCATTGTGAACCTGCTGGCACACTTCGAGTAGGTGTAGGAGTATACAGATCCACCTCTACACCATTCTCTGCACAAGCATGCACAATGTTATCCGTTATGTAAAGACTTGCAGCTGTTTCCGGCAAGTAATATGAACAGGGAAAAATTGCCTTCATTCTTCTTTATTCTGTCACAAAAATGACTTCACTTATCAGTTTCTCTGCTAACTCGATCGCCTTTTGAGGAGTTACCTCAATTACAATCACATGACCACTTCGGCAAAGACTCGATGTTACTTCCGGAATCATATCACCATCCTGCACATAAATCATCTTCTTATATACACGAGGATCATCCAAGGCTTCAATATTACTGATGCGTACCAGCTTTCCTGGCTTCGGGCAAAAATATCGAATACAAGCTCCCTTAGGTTGTTCCTTTACACTCAAATCAGGCTCAATACCAAGAGCCACATCTACAGCAGCGGCTACCATATCGATGCCGGTACTTAAATGAGTCAACTCTGTAGAGATAAAGTCACCTCCAAGGCGAGCACCAATCTCCATCAGGTATGCCTTTCCGTCCATTAACTTTGCCTCAGCATGACAAGCACAATTGTTCACACCCAAAGCTTTTACGCCTGCAACGGCAGCAGCCTTTAGAGTATCTACCTCTTCGGCTGTATGACACGAAGGCTGGTTATGCCCCAACTCCACAAAGTGAGGGGCCTCAGTGGTCTTCTTATCTGTTACGGTCAGCACATTCACGTTACCATTCCAAACGATAATCTCAATTGAGAACTCCGGTCCTTCGATGAACTGCTCAATAAGTACCGACTTGTCGCGACTTTCCTCCAGAGCAATCTCGTATGCCTTCACAAACTCAGCTTTATCCATATCGCGAGTTACCTTGGCAATACCACGGCTGCCGCTATTACGACTTGGCTTCAGGATGGCATCCGTGCCATCAAAGTCTTGCTGCAAGCGGTTCCACGCATCCTCTGCGCTCTCCGTAAGAATACTCTTAGGAGAAGGAGCATTGCCCTTCTCAAATGCCTCACGCATCAAGTGCTTATTGGTAGCTCGTATGGCCTGCTCTTTGGTGATGCCGGCAAGTCCCAACTCCTCGTTGATCCTGCCCATCACGTTCATACTCACCTCCGAGCAAGGGTGTATCACACCATCTACCTGCTCCTCGTGAGCTATCTTCAGCATCTCCTCTTCATCAGTAATGTTCGCGCATATCGCTTTATCAGCATAGTTAAAACCACGAGCATTCGAATCACCATCAGCGGCAACCACATAATAGCCCATAGCCTTAGCCTTCTTAATTACTGTAGTCTGCAAAATACCTGCAGCCAGTACCAATAGTCTTTTCTGTTGCATGTATATCTTATCCTTTTACAACTTCAATTATTATCTTTGCTATGTCTTCCATATCATCCCATGAGTATCGCTGGTCGATAGGCACACTCAACATACGGGCATCCATCATCTTCGATACGGGACAAACCTTCTGAGCTTCTTCGCAGATGGGCCACAGCAACTGAGTGTAAACTCCTCTTTTCGCCAATGCACTCTGCACCTCATCACGATTATCTACCAAGATAGGAAGTGAGAATGGAGAACCCTCAAAGCAACGCTCCACTCCCGGAACCATCTCTACCTTTCCGTTCAGCAAACTCCCTAGGTGCTTCATGTTCTCTCTGCGAGCAAAGGCAATCTCTTCCCCATTCACCATGGCGAGCATCTGTTTTGCACGTTCCGATATAGGACGAACGGCAGAAAACGCGTTGATAATACCCTCACACTCACGTATAGTATCCAAAAACTCCTGCTTCTTATCCAGATTCTTGCTCCAGGTGTAGCGCATCTTTTCGGTTTGCGCTACAAAGCGCTTGTCAGCAAAGTCCTTCTGCTCCTCTTGGATATACTGCTTAGGCATAGGATCCTTGCTCAGAATGACCGATCCATCACATACGCCAACTGACTTACGAATACTGGATACATACATATCCACCTGCTCGTTAAAAATCTGACGGATGGAGAACGTACAATGACTGAAATCCTCAATCACCTTTATCTCCTTATCAAACTCCTTCACCATTCGTACAGCGTCATCTGTACAAGCACTTCCGTAGAAGTTCATGGTCAGTACAGCCTGCGGCTTATACTCCTTTAACAGTTGATTCAGATAGTTGGTATCTACCGTCAAATCTTCGTTCAGTCGATAATATATCACTGTCCAACCTGCCTTCTCGAAAGGTGCACTCATCGACCAGCAGCAGTACGACGGGAAAAGAATCGTCTTATCCTTGGCGTCACATGCCGCAATAGCAGTCAGCAAAAGAGCCTCACGACCGGAACGCAAGAATAATACCTCACATCCCAGTTCGCTTAGATTCTCAAAATATCCATCCGGCAAAACGATTGTAGAATGTTCGCTTCCATATTCTCTCATTTTTACTCGCGTGTTACGTTTACATTCTCGCGGACCAACACCGTCTTTACCGTCTTCAGAATGATCTTCACGTCCAGCTCAAAACTGATGTTCTTTGCATAATATACATCATTATCTATCTTCTCCTGAGCATTCGCACTATTGCGGTAGTATGCCTGATTATAACCAGTAATACCAGGGCGAACATTCAAAAACGCCCTCTCCTCCTCCTTGTACTTATCCAACCAATCCAAAGGGTCAGGACGAGGACCAATAAGGCTCATATCACCCTTCAGTACATTCAGGATCTGAGGAATCTCATCCAAACTGGTCTTACGTATAAACTTACCTAATTTCGTTACACGAGGATCATCGTCCCCATTATAAGTCGAACCATCCTTTAAACGGATGTCAGGAGCATCCACCTTCATCGAACGGAATTTGTGCATAGGGAATGGCTTGCCATACTGACCAAGTCGCTTACCGGAATAAAACATCGGACCTCTATCCATGAAGAAATAAAATGGAACCAATGCGATATAAATCACGCAGAAAAAGGGTAAAAGGCATAAAGCAACTAGCAAGTCGATAACTCGCTTGAAAAAACGAACATACATAAAGATATTTATTTGTTATTCAATGAATTGTATTCATCAATAGCGTGCTCCGAAATCAAAAGCGCATGTTGTAGGTCTTATTTACACAACACGTAAGCCTGTCGCACTTGTTTTTTCCAGTTCAGGGCAATATTTTTCTTCATTTAACAATCTCAACAAAATCAGGTTTTTCACAATTACCTAAAATCCATTCATATAATTTATACGTTTGTTTTGCAACACTCTGAGAAGAATACCTGTTAATAATACATTGACGACTCCTCTTTCCTAATTCATGTCTCTCAGCATCTGTCATAGACATGCTTTCTATTAGAACTTTTAATAAACTTTCAACTGAAAGTTCTATCCACCAACCGCATTTGTCTTCTTCCAAGCAACTCCAAGGAGCATTTATAGTTGTAATAACGGGGCACTCACACATCATCGCTTCCGCCACAACGTTGCCGAAATTCTCGTTAAGAGTAGGCAAAATAAATAGGTTAGAATCTTGATATTTACGAATTTTTGCTTCTCCAGTAATAGAACCAACAAACTTTATGGATTTGCTAAGATTTAACACCTTTACTTTATCTTCCAAAGTATGAATATATTTCTTTGGATCGCTATTGCCAACAATATGCAACTCCCACTCAGAACGTAAGGACTCAGGTAACTGTGACCAAGCGTCTATAAGATATTCAATACCCTTAATAGGATTTACACGGGAAAGGAACAAAAGAATCTTCTTCTCTCCGTGATTGTGAACTACCTCCTTAGGGAAAGCATCCAACTCGATTCCATTTGGAATTATTGCAACAGGAACTTTGCTACCAAGGAGACGGATGCTTTCTTTTTCCTGCTCTGAAGTTGCGATGATACAAGCTGCATTGTCAACTATACTCTTACTATATAGATGCCAAGCCAGCATCTTTTTAAACTTCTTAAGTTTATTGTAGTTGATTCGTGCAACCTCTGTATCACCGCGAGGATTGATAACATATGGTATATAATTCTTTTGCCCAAATTTTGACACACGTAAATTTGCAGGCATCCACACACCATGAAAGTGAAGTATGTCAGGTAAATCTGTATTTGTATTAAAATACCTCTTCAGATTAGTAGCCCATGAATGTTGATACTTGTTCTCAGGATTGGGGAGATGTATAATCTTCACACCTTCAGCAATGAGACGCTCTTCAAAGGGCTTACTTGCTTCGTAAACTACAAAGCTCATCTCAGCACCCTCACGCTGGGTACCAATACATTGGATTGGTACACTATAAGTAGGGCCTCCATATTTCGGATCCAAAGATGGATATAACAAAAAATGTTGAACCTTCATAATTAAATATATGTATTTTTTACCATAATACCATGATTATAAAATTCTTTTATACTGCATTTCTTATTAGCAAGTGATATACCGGTTTTCATGCCTATGTAATAGTCCATCTTATGAGTATATTTGCCGTACAGATACATTTTCCACTTAAATATAGAAAAGAACAACCTCCAAAGAGAATTACGTCTTTTCTTGTTCTCGCAATATTCTAATGCTCTATTTCTTCCCATTAAATATTCCCTCCAAGGATCAATGTACTGGGTTTTATCATGATGATGTAATATGAAATTATCTTCAGATTGATACCATAAAATATCATAACCAGCCCAAATTGTATTTTTTGCAAATGTAGATTCTTCACAATACATAAAATAGTGTTCTGGAAATCCTCCTACTGCTAGGAATTTACTGCAATCAACCATTAAAGCAGATCCATGTGCTTCGCTTACAGTTTCAATACAGTCTGTGATCCTCTTTAGTTTTGGCAAAACTCTGATTCTTCGTAACCATTTATTATAGGAATAATCATTAGTGTGTTTAATTAAGCCTTGCCAAGTAACATCAAAGATAGTTGGTGAGACAACTGAGCAGTTGGAATCCTTATTGAAAACTGTATACAACTCTTTTAATAAAGTTATACCTTTCAACTCGGTATCACTATTGAGTAAGAAAGCATATTTAAATCCTTTAGTATAGCAATACTCTACACTCTTGTTATTACCACCCGCATAGCCCAAATTACAGCCTGTTTGAAGATACACTATTTTATTACCATATTTCTGTTTGATTTTTTCAAAGCTACCATCAGTTGACGCATTGTCAATCAGTAATATCTGAAAGTCAATACCAGTTTGCTTGAGGCAACTGTCTATACATACACATGATTTCTCAAATGTGTTGTAGTTCAAAATATTAACAGATACCTTTCTATCCATGTTCTAATATATTGCATTCGTCTTTTCTAAATATTACATACCACCATATATATGCACCATAAATCTGAGTTTGGAAAAATGGACCTAATTGAATTGTAGAAAAGGTTGACAGACATAATAATGCAACTAATGTAGCGTATCGAGGATCAAGGGTGCTCACAAACTTTCGTTGTGAAATAGATACGACATAGCCGCAGCCATAGCATGCTATAATTGCGCCTACCCATGTGAAATCTATGATAAAGGAGCCAAGGACTGTATTCCATGCACCCGAAAAACTTTCACCACAAGAAACATATAGTCTATGAAGTTCTGAAGTTGCCAATTTGTAATCTAGTCCAAGAAAATCAGGAAGCCTTCTAGAGATAATATTTAATTCATACATACCAAACAAATATGGTCCATGATATTCTTTCAAAGTAAAGTCAATGAAAGGTATCTGGTGTGAAAAATATGAGGCTATATTATAATATAGAAATTCTAAAGGGCCCCAATTAACAGCTTCAGCCATGGCTTGAGAAGAGACATCTTTATAAGTAAGAAGCACATTAATTTCATTGTCGGAAAAACGCGTAGATGAAATTTCTAGAATTGCGTAGCCAAAAAACAAAATTGTAAAAAACGAGCCAATAGTAATAAAAAATTTATGAAAACTGCCTGTTTTTTTTTCTTCTCGTGCAATAAGGAGGTTATTATAACCGTATAATGATAAAACACCAATTACTCCAAATAAAATAGCTTCTCTACCAGCATTTATCATGCAAGGTACTGAATAGAGAAATATTAACACTACTCCAATAATACTGAATTTCCCATAATTTCTTATCTTCCTTGCATTTAGATATAATCCAAATACCAATAGCAACGGTATAAATAATGCCCCCCAGCCTCCTAAAAGGGAAATGTTAGATTCGCCCTTACTTGTTGCAATTCCGTTTAAACGAATATAATCATAACTAAAGACCAATACACCCACAATGCCCCATACGATATATTTCTTTACATTAACACTTGTCTTATTGATGTCAAATACCAGCAAAGGTCTCTTTTTAGCTTTTAGAGCACCTATATATAAAGCAAATATGCAAGCGAGTATAAATGCTACAGAATATACTGATAGTCCATATTTATATTTTATACCAGATGTCAAGTATACGCCCAATATTAATATCCAGAATATTCCTAGCCAGTAGAAAGTATTAGTAAATACAGTATAATTCATTCTCCTAGATATAAGGATGATTGAAACGATTAATATTATTAGAAATAGTGTCATAGGTTAATGTCCAATTTATACGTACCGCCTATTTGGACAACTGCCAAAGGATAATCGTCAGTATATTGGGATGTAATTTTGATATTTTATATTCCTATTGTAGCAGGAAAGAGATTTGCATATTCGGTTCAACCCTTGATTACCTCCTGAAAGATTTTTTTGATATATATTATTGGTGAGATTCCCGAGAGTTTATAAGTTTCTATTATCCGTGATATTTTTCATTAAAACCAAATACATTGTGACTTAAATCATCCAAGGCGTCTTTATATAACTGTGCATTATAAGAATAGCTGTTATCCTTGCAAAAACTTGATATAAACCAATTTTTGAATTGCGCAATTCGAATATGGCAAACAAACAGGATATATTGCATTTTTGTTCCGTAGCGTTTTATCATATCTCCACTGTTGCGAATACCATAATATCCTCTCCAATTTAATATTGGAGAACCTATAGCAATTTTTGTTTTGTGGTTAATAAAAGTCTTATTAAGATTGATAATCGAAGTCTCTTTTCTAATACGTAATGAATACTCCGAATCATCATACCAAATAAAATATTCCGCTTTGGGATAACCAATTTTATCTATAAGTTTGCTTGCGAAGAATAATCCACAGAAAGATGATAAGTCATAGAAAAATTCATCTTTCATATATTCAGTTAGTGGTACTGGTTGGATCTCAAATTGTATTCCAGAGTGTAATAATTTTCTATGTGTAATATCTATACTACCTTCTGTTTTAACAGAACCAGAGAAAGCCATACATTCATTATGTTTATTTATGCCATCTATCATTGTCGAAAGGTAGTTTTCTTCTAGCATGGCATCGTCATCAATTAATAGTATCCAGTCTGTTTTCAGATTGTTGTGGACATATTGGACACCATCACAGAAACCTTTAGCACCTCCTCCATTCTTATCTTCAAAGATAATATGATATTTCTCAGTTAAAGTTCTTAGATAATCAGATGTTCCATCTGTACATTTGTTATCCACAATAACAATATGATCGAATTTAACATTCTGATGTTCAATACAAGATATGCATTCTTTTAACAATGCAAATCTATTATAAGTAACGATAACTACTGTATAATTCATTATTCTATTTTATTATTTCTTCCATTTGATTAGCAAGTCGAGATAACACAGCTGCTCGTTGTTTTATATCTTCTCTCAAACTTTGACCTTGCGAAATCGCATCTTTTGCATCTGATATCATCTCTTGGATTTCAGTATCTGAAGGAAGTACATAATATTCATGCACCTTCTTGTAATTTAATAATTCTTGAAGACTTATAGTTTTATGAGAATTAGAAGACATGAATACACATGGAGTACCTCCTTGAGATGCTAATATGGCAGGATGATATCTACCTGATATATATACATCAGCATTTGCTAAAATTTTTGCGGCGGCGAGAATCGGAGTATCTATTGCAATTACATCGGTTTTCGTACGTTCTCCAACAGTTCTTAGAAAACTATCACCTTCGCAAACTTCAATAAGAAATACTTTTTGTTGAAAAGAATTACGTATTTCTTCTACCAATTTGCTATAGATTGAAATTGCTTCTTCAATATCATTTGTTGCTTTTCCTATAGAAGATGAACCTGACACCAATATATATGGTTTTGTAAAATCATACTTAGTAAAAGAAGAATTAGATGCACCTGTCATTCCCATAACGTATTTACCATTAGGCACCTTAAATCCATCATTTATCATATCGTACCATGTGAAGAGGGCATCTGGGAATTCTTTTATATTAGCATTTGGAAACTGTTCATTTGCATATTTCAGAGAGTAATCTTCACGAACACCTAAAATTTCCGCATTTTCGAATATCGGTTTTGCGACCTTGATAAACGCATCGTTTCTTTTTGTGAACGGATCGTCAGAAAGCATTCCATTCATATAATAAACCTTCTTACCCATCTTTAAAGCCCAATACATAAGCATTAATTCATTAACACTTTCCCTCCATGCTGGCACCCTAAAGATGAATGAACCTTCCCCATTAACGATAAGAGCATCAAAATCATAATTTCTTAAATCGAATTCATTTAATTGAGGATTGGCGGGTAAACACTTGATGAAATTTGATAAAGACTCTTCTATATTATCCTCACACAGATAGTCAAAATTGCTAAATATATACTGTCTTCCGAGTCTAATTAGGCGAATAAAAAGATAAAATGCTGACTTTAGTTGAGACCACCTTTTTTTTTTACCTAACCATTTATAGACACCTGCTGGTAAATATTTATAGAAAAACAATTCGCCAGTGTCGTTATTAGTATAACGTCCTGTAATAGTACCAACAATTATATTATTTCTCTCAATGATTTGAGAGAGTGCTGTACTTGTTGCACGGCAACCAAAATTTCCTCTATTTCGATTATCGCCTACATAAACTACTTTCATACTTTTAAATTTTAATCATTAGTACCTGCTCTATCACCGGAGCCATATCATAATACTTATATTGACCAAGGCGACCACCGAAGATGACACCTTCTTCCTTCTCTGCCAACTTGCGGTATTCCTCTGCAAGGGCATTGTTACGATCATCATTTACTGGATAGTAGGGTTCCATACCCTCCTTGTACTCGGTAGAATACTCCTCCGAAACAACCGTCACCGGACAATTGTATATCTCCTGACCAAACATCTCGAAATGCTTGTGCTCTATCACGCGAGTGTAAGGCTCATTATGACTAGTGTAGTTCACAACTGCATTACCTTGGTAGTTAGGAGTATCCTCCACACGAGTTTTGAAACAGACGGTACGCCAATCGAGTTTGCCTAACTTGTAGTCGAAGTACTCATCAACTGCACCGGTATAAACCAGTTTGTCGGCATATTTTTTCCAATCGCGATATTCGCTATCGAAGAAGTCCACATTGGTGAAGGTATCAACACCTTCGAGAAGGCCATCAATCAGCTTGTTGTAGCCTCCAACAGGAATACCTTGGTATCGATCGTTAAAGTAGTTGTTATCAAAGATCATGCGGACAGGAAGGCGCTTGATGATGAAAGCTGGGAGTTCCTTACAATCACGTCCCCATTGCTTTTCAGTATATTCCTTGATGAGTTTGTAAAAAATATCCTTACCTACAAGACAAAGCGCCTGCTCCTCTAAGTTCTGAGGCTCCCGTCCGTTGATGGCAGATACAGCTTCTGCTTTCTGCTCGTCAATCTTAGCCTGAGCCTCAGCTGGAGTATGCACATCCGGCCACATCCGGTTGAAGGTGTTCATGTTGAACGGTAGATTGTAGAGTTCGCCTTTGTAGTTAGCTACCGGACAGTTGGTGTAGCGGTTGAACTCCACGATAGAGTTTACGAAGTCCCACACCTCCTTGTTGTTGGTATGGAAAATGTGTGCACCATATTTATGTACATTGATGGTTCGACTATGCTCACCATAGGTTCCTTCTACTTCAACCTCCTCGCAGTAGATATTACCGCCAAGGTGAGGACGCTTGTCTATAACAAGACATTTCTTACCCATCAGCTTTGCACGATAGGCAAATGTGGCTCCGAAAAGTCCAGAACCAACTATAAGGAAATCGTAGTGTGTCATATCTTATTTATTATTCTATAAAATGGTGATAGAAATAAAGCCCTTTCATTTTTATGTAAGCTAAATCTAAAAAAAAGTGGTATATATAAAGCCGAAAAAATGGAAATCCAAACAAAAAGTTTCATCCAAGAATCGATGTAATAAAACCTTAATACTAAGGTAAATACACTACCAACAACCATTGGGATAACAGACATCTTTGATATTTCTTTCCAAAAAATCCTTATATCCAATTGCTGTTTCTTTGAATAATATATATTCATAATTAATATCTGTCCCACAATTAGAGCTCCAGAAACTGCATAAGCACATCCAATACCCCCCCATCGCTTTGCAAAAACTATTTGAAGAAGCAAACTAATCACAGCAATGCAAATGTATAGTATAGACCGGAATTCCATTTGATTTCTTGCTTGTAGTATTGTTATACCTAAATTTTGAATTAATGGAACTGTCAATGGAACAAAATAAAGTGCAGCAATAATAAACGAATCATGATACTCAGGACCGACCCAAAGTGCTATGAATTGATCACCAAAACATAAAAAAGCAGTTAAAATATAAGCGAGTATTACGTACTGTAGACGTCCTGTTTTTATAAAAAGAACTGAAATCTCTTTGCTATTGTTATTCGAGGTAACCATTGCAGTAACTTTTGGCAAAAACAATGATGCTATAGCGTTAGAGAACTGCATGTACATATTTTGTAGCTGTATTGCAACAGCATACACTGCCACAGCGGCAGTACCAACTACAGCACCTAGTACAAACTGACCAGTTCCCCAATAAATCCGATCCATTATAACAAATAAAAATATCCAAAAAGAATACATTGCAACTTCCTTCAAAAAACTCCAATTAAATTTCTTGAAAACAGTCTTAATATAGAGTTTATACTTACAGTATGCGTAGTTCAATAAAATGGAAATAACATTAAATACCGTTTGAAGCACCACCATTGCTAAAGCCTTATAGCCTAAGTTTAATAGCAAAATCATTATTGCAGTGTTAAGAATGATTCTTATGACATTAATCACTCTAGGAAATACGAAATGCTCATATGCATTAATTATCGAACCGTAAATACTTAGAGGAAATGTGATCGCCAAATTGGCAATCATTAGAAGTATCATCTTTCTAGCTTTTACTAGTTCTTCAAATGTCATTGTATCCCCAAATAACGAATCAACATTAAAATATAATGCTAAACCAGCAACAAAGGCGATTATACCAATAATAGAATAAAGGACCAAAAACATGCCAAACATCTCGTACTGCTCCTGTAATTTGTTCTCGGCACGAAATTTTGCTGTATACCTAATTATGGCGTTCCCGAAACCAAAATCTAAAACTGTTAAATATGCTATTATAGATGCGACTAAAGAATATAGCCCATATTCATTCTGTCCCATCATACGTAACATATATGGAGTATATAATAGTCCGACTAATGTGTTTAAAATAATAACAACATAATTCAGAATGACTCCAGCCTTTAATTGATTTCTTGAATTAAGCTCTGACATTCTTTTAATACTTATGCAAATGGAGTAAACATGCAGGACTAATCTTATTATTCGGAGTACATATCCTCAGTACTTCTCGTATACTAACATTGATGAAAATATAATTATCAGACGCCCCTTGGTGATGATGTACATCTCATTTCCAACTTGTCCGTTAGCTCCTGTTATAAGAATATTCATAGTTTAATATCTTATGTCAAAATCGAAAGTTTATTGAACTCAGGATAAAGGTCCACATCAATAGAAAAAGGAGAATCGAACTCCTTTAGAAGTTTATGTTTCATATCCTTTTCACTGAGGAAAATAGCATTTTCTGTTGGGATCTGCCAATCTATGCCCAAACTATCGTCCCTAATGCTGACATCACCATCTACCTGAGGCACATAAAAATTGTCACACTTATATAAAATACAGTCGTCTCGGAGAGAGCTGCAAAACCATGGGTAAATCCCTTGGCACGAAGAACTGACGATGATCATCCTCTGAAAGTTCCACTGCAACGTGCCGTCCGTATGTAGGAATGCCTTTGCGAATATCAACTGCAACATCTAGTACCTTGCCTTTCACGCAACGAACGAGTTTGCTTTGAGTAAATGTTAGACGTTGGAAATGTAGACCTCTCATTACACCATAAGAGGCATACTCTCGTTGTCCTGTAGAAAGTTGATTTTGTGTACTTTTTCTTCAAACTCTCTCTGTGAAAATGACTTAAAGAAATAACCACGAACATCCTTGAAAACCTTTAGTTGAATGATGACATACCATCTATCGCTGTTTTAATTACACCCATAATATTCCAAATTTGCTCTCCCTCAAGCATCCTAGTACAATTGGACGCTTACGCATATTCCTGCAGGGGATAACATTTTCCGCTTTCAGCCGCTATCCCCTTCTATCAAGGCGTTTGCTGATAAAACTGAAACCGGATAACAGACATTTCATGGGAGAACTTTAATTGGAGAGCTTACCACACATCACACAATGGCCTATTTTAATGCTCAGTCTTTTCATTTTCAGTCCCTTCGGAAAATATCCCGTGTATAAACCTTGTTTTTTACATCATCAAGACAAGTGTCATAGCGATTGGCAATGATTGCACGGCTGCTTACTTTGAATTTTTCAAGATTGTTCACCACTCTACTTCCGAAGAAAAGAGTACCATCTTCAAGGGTCGGCTCGTAGATAATAACTTCTGCCCCTTTAGCCTTGATACGCTTCATGATTCCCTGAATGGCAGACTGGCGGAAATTATCCGAATTTGACTTCATCGTCAGACGGTACACACCAACAACCGGAGGTTGATTGGAGGAATCAGAATGACTGTATTCGTTATTTTCAGAATAACCGTACCACCCAGCCATACGGAGCACTGCATCGGCTATATAATCCTTGCGGGTCTTATTTGATTCTACAATAGCAGACATCATGTTTTGGGGAACATCCTGATAGTTGGCAAGAAGCTGTTTGGTATCTTTCGGCAGGCAATAACCGCCATAACCGAATGAAGGGTTGTTGTAATGCGTCCCGATACGGGGATCAAGACCTACGCCCTCAATGATGGCTTTACTGTCCAGTCCCTTTATTTCCGCATAGGTGTCAAGTTCGTTGAAATAGCTGACACGGAGAGCCAGATAGGTGTTGGCAAAAAGCTTGACCGCTTCCGCCTCCTTCATGCCCATGAAAAGCGTGTCGATGTTCTCTTTGACAGCACCTTCCTGCAGGAGGGCTGCAAATGTCCTTGCTGCTTCCTGTAACATATCGACATCCGTGACGGATCGGATCGCATTGTTTTCTTCCGCAAACTCCGGGCGGTCGATGAGCTTCGGACAGCCTACGATGATACGGCTCGGATAGAGGTTGTCATAAAGAGCCTTGCTCTCACGGAGGAACTCCGGTGAGAACAGCAGATTGAACTTCTTTACTCCTTTCTGAGCATATTTTACATAAAGGTTACGGGTATAGCCTACCGGAATCGTCGATTTGATAACCATTACGGCATCGGGATGCACCTCAAGCACAAGGTCGATAACCTCCTCCACATGGCTCGTATCGAAATAATTCCTCACAGGGTCATAGTTGGTAGGAGCGGCTATTACCACAAAGTCGGCATCAGAGTAGGCTGACTTCCCATCCAAAGTGGCTACAAGGTCAAGCGGCTTTTCTGCCAGATACTTCTCGATATAATCATCCTGAATGGGAGAAATTCTATTATTTATTTTTTTTACCTTTTCAGGGATTACATCCACAGCGGTTACATGATGATGTTGGGATAGCAGTGTCGCTATGCTCAGTCCCACATAGCCCGTTCCGGCTACCGCGACCCGAAGCTCTTTGAATTCACGCATATTATTTTGAGTTGGTTTTATTTTATTGACAGTAATCTATTTACTCCCGTCCGGCATGCTTCTCTCCATGACCGTAGCCATAACCATAACGCTTGCCATAGCCGTAATACTTACCGTATTTGCCATAACCGTAGTAATACCCGTATTTTCTGGTATTCAAATCCAGACCGTTTATGGCAATACCGGGATTAGGCAGCTTCTTGTTCTCGGAAAGTTCATTGATCAAAGTAAACTCTGCCTTGTGGGTATAATCGGCACGGCAGACGTAGACCGACAAATCTGCCACACGTGCGATCAGCAATGTATCGGTGACCATACCAACAGGGGCAGTATCCAATATGATATAATCAAAATTCCTCTTCAAGATCTCAATGGCTTTGTCCAGACCGTCACGGGCAAGCAGTTCAGTAGGATTGGGAGGGACTGTCCCACCCGGAAGGATAAACAGGTTCCTGTTTACATCAGACGGTTGGACCAGCTCCATCAGGTCCATACTCGGGTTGGTCAGGAACTGGGTGATGCCACGTTCCTTGGTGGATAGTTTGAAAACCTTATTCAACCCCGGTTTACGGATGTCAAGACCCACTATCACCACTTTTTTACCCAGCAGGGAAAGGCTGACTGCCAGATTCGACGACACGAAGGATTTGCCCTCACCACTGATGGTGGAGGTCACCAGAATCACATTCTTTCCGTTCTCAAGCATGAACTGGAGGTTCGTACGCACATTACGGAAGGTCTCGCTCATCAGGTTGTTCTGATTCTCGAATACGGCGATGGAACCGGACTTCTCATCCGCCAGCGGGATATCACCGATAACAGGAAGAGAAGTCAGCTTCTCGACATCCGAACGTCCCTCGATCTTGAAGCGGGTCAAGCCGATCAGATAGACGATACCGGCAGGAAGACCCACTCCTAACACCAAGGCGATGAGATAGATCATCAGTCCCTTGGGAGAAACCGGATCGTCATCCGCCAGCGCTTCATCAATCGTCTTGGCATTGTTCGCGGTAGCGGCCAGGGTGATGGCGTTCTCCTCACGTTTTTGAAGCAGCATCAGATAAAGGCCTGCCTTGATCTCCTGCTGGCGGGCGATGCTCACGAAACGGCGTTCCTGAGTAGGGGCGTCACTGATACGACGCGAATAGCGGTTAGCCTCACGGGCAAGGTCTTCCCGGGTGATCTGCAGTCCTTTCAAGGTGGCATCCAATGTAGCCTGAACATTGCTACGCATCGCACGGATACCCGTATCCAGATTGATGATCGTAGGGTTGCTCTCCGTAGAGGTGCGGAGCAGGCGCTTCCTCTCGACCAGCATCTCATTGTATCTGTCTATCGCTCCTGCCAATGCCGCATCCTGCAGTCCGATATTACTCGGCAGGATTTCGTATTCCGAACCTTTCATATAGCGTTGCAGATCCATCACCAGATTGATCTGGGTCTGGTTCTCCACACGCTTCTTCTCGTATTCGGCATTACCTGTCAAGGCGATCTGGGCCTCACTGCTCAGATCCGTAATCCCCGCGCTACGCTTGAAGTTCTCCAGGTCCTGTTCCGTACTGCCAAGTTCCCTGGAAATAATGCCGATACGCTCATCGATGAACTCCGCTGTTCTCTGGGCGACCTCATTCTTGTCATTATTCGCATTCACATTATACATCTCGAGCAACTTGTTGATGAAGTCCTTACCGCGGCGAACGTCTGAATCTTTTAACGATATCACCACTACAGAAGTCATCTTCGACGTGGGAGATATCGAGAGAGCAGTGGCATATCCTTTCGCTACGGAAGAAGGCCTGTGGATGAAAGCCGTAATACGACGTTCCTGTGTCACGCTGTCCGGACGGACCGATGACAGTGTATCGGTATTCGCAAAGAAAGCGACCGTACCCTCATCGGTAGGGAATACGGCAGGCAGTTTCTCAAACTGTTTCCGGTATTCCTTTTCCCCTACAGCAATCCGAACATCCATCGAACCGGCAGGCTGCAAGGTCATACTCACCTCCATCGGATGAGGAAGCTTATCCGCCTCCTGAGGAGTCAGGCTCACCACCACGGGTGAGGTGCGGTAAAGTTCCCTGACGGGAAACTCGTCTTCATCCTTGTAAGTCACGAATAAACTCAGATTGTTGACCACTTCTCTTGCCAGTGACTTGGATTTCAGCACCTCGATCTCATTGTCCACGTTGCTTGAAGAAGAAACGAAACCGTCCAGTCCCATTTTCTCCAGTTCGGAGGACATGCTGGTACCGCCGCCTTTCTTGTCATCCTTGATCAGGACCGTGGCGGATATATTATAAACGGGCGTTGCCAGGCGCAGGTATCCCCATGCACAAGCGATACACACAATCACCGAAACCACGAACCAGGGCCAATGGACCAGGCAGCGGAAAAGGATTTCCTGAATATTCATCTGCTCTTCCGGTTGCTCAAAGCGGTTCTCTCCTTTTTCCTCAATCATATCTATGTTACTATTCTATATTACTATTTGAAAATGGTTACCAATAAACTTGCCAATGACACCAGGATAGAGGTGGCGGAGAACCAAAGACTGGTACTGTTACCGATATCGGAGTTACGTGCCTTCGCCTTGTTCGGGGTCACATAAACGATGTCATTCTGCTGTAACCAGTAGTACGGAGAAAGGATGGTTTCCGCCTTGTTCAGATCCAGTGTTATGATCTCCTGTTTACCGTCAGCACCCTCACGGATCAATTTGACATTCTCACGGACTCCCCAGACGGTCATGTCACCAGCCATGGCAAGGGCTTCCAGAAGGTTCACTTTCTCATTGCTGATTGTAAACGTGCCGGGACGGGTGACCTCACCCAGTACGGAGATCTTATAGTTCACCATACGGACGGTCACGATCGGGGTCTCCTTGATATAGGGTTTCAGCTTGTCTATGATCAGTTGTTCGGCCTCTCTTTTGGTCAGTCCTCCGATTCTCAACTCACCCAGGACAGGAAAGTTGATCTTCCCTTCATTATCCACCAAATAAGGCTGCAGGACAGGTTGGGTAGTCAGCTGGGTAGTACCGGCAGCCACACCCGCAGGGCTGGCCACTGTCAGATTGAAAGGGACAGCCAATTCCGGACTGGTACATGAGACCACAATGGTAAGCAGGTCCTTGGGCATGATCTTGGCATCATACAGACTCTCCTGTTGCACGGTCTGCTGCACAGCTTCCGCATCCTGAAGATAAGGTACTTTCTTATATGACTGGCAGGAAGCGAGCAATAATATCACAACCAGGCAGGCAAATACATGGCGTCCCACACTTTGCATATTCATATACATGTAAAATGATTTATTCATAAAAAAACATTTGGTTTATTATTCTTTATCCAATACCTCAAATCTCGGTGAGTTCTTTGATTTGAACTCAGGAACCACTTTCTTCATGAGTCTGACAGTATCCATGATCCTTACCGCACGCGACAGCTTCTCGAACTCTTCATACGTGTCAAGGATATCGGCATATTCATATCTTCTCACCTTCGCTATCATGATCTTCTTGTTCCCGGTGGGAATCGTATTTTCCTTGTCGCTCAACACTTCCTCATAGAGTTTTTCTCCGGGACGCAAGCCGGTGAACTCGATCCTGATGTCCTCACCCGGACGGTAGCCCGCCAACTCGATCATGCGCGTAGCCAGGTCAACGATCTTCACCGCCTGCCCCATCTCAAAGACAAAGATCTCATTGCCCTGGCCCATCGTGGCGGCCTCCATCACCAGACGGCAGGCTTCGGGGATGGTCATGAAGAAGCGGATGATATCGGGATGGGTGACCGTCACAGGCCCGCCGTTCTCGATCTGTTCCTTAAAGCGGGGAATGACCGAACCGTTACTGCCCAGCACATTACCGAAGCGGGTCGTGATGAAACGGGTACGACCCTTCACCTTTCCCTCACCGATGGCACAACCCAGGCTCTGCACGTAGATTTCAGCCAGTCGTTTGGAACAGCCCATCACGTTCGTGGGGTTCACAGCCTTATCCGTGGAGACCATGACCATTTTCTCCGCACCGTATTCCACCGCCATGTCGGCAACCTGTCGCGAACCTATCACATTGACAAGGACAGCCTCGCAGGGATTCTCCTCCATCAAAGGAACGTGTTTGTAGGCGGCCGCATGAAAGACGATCTGGGGATGGTAGAGCTCAAATACCATACGGACACGCTCCTTCACACGGACGTCACCGATCACAGGGACAAAATCCATCCCGGGATAGTTCTTCTCGAACTCCAGACGGACATTGTGAAGGGGAGTTTCCGCTGAGTCGAACATGACGAGTCTCTGAATCCCCATCTGTACCAGCTGGCGACAAAGCTCACTGCCGATACTGCCCGCGGCACCGGTCACCAGCACCACTTTGCCACGGAACTCTTCCGCAACCTGACGGAGGTTGATGTTGATTTCCGCACGGCCAAGTAGATCCTCGATCTTGATGGGGCGGACCCACTGGTGAAAGTTCCCGTCGGAATCGGCCTCGCTGATGGTAGGGGCGATCAGTGTCTTGAGTCCATGGTCCTTGCAATATTCCAGAAGCCGTTTCTCTTCCTGACGGGTGTCCTCGTAACGGGCAAAAAGAATACCCTTAATTCCGCGCTTACGTATGATATAGTCCACATCAGACCCGCTCTCAAAGTAATAGACGGGAAGATCCGTCAGACGGCGGCGGCTGTTGGTTTTGCCATAAACGTAAAAGCCTGCCACCTTATAATGGGCACTGTTACGGAGACGCAGTTTCAAGGCTACACTCTTTTCGTCGGTACCGTAGATTAGGATACGCGTGTTCTTCTTGTTCACCCAATCCAGCAGCAGGTCATAGACGATGATCAATGATACACGGAAGACTGTCAGAATCACCATGGTCAACAACCCGTCAAACAGAAGGCAGGATACTTTATATTGATCCGGCAGCCGGGTCTCACAGATAAGCCCAAAAGAGATGATAGCCAGACAGACAACTTTGAATAATACCGCACAGATGATACGCCACAGTTCGCGGGCCTGGGAAAAACGGATCGTATTACGGTAAGTATGGAACAATAAGGAACCTGCGACACTTGCCGTCAAAGAGAAGACGACCAATTGACAGAGCAGGCGGTCGCTCATTGGAACATGACCCATATAATGAATCACGGCATAGGCAACGAACGAACATAATACAGATACCACCGTATCGGTACACAGAATAATCCAATAGTTCAAATAGTTCTTACGAGCGTATTGAACGATACCCCTTAACGTATTTTCCATTATAGTACAAATGAATAAAATAATCTTTCGAAATTTGCTTTATCTGATTGGTTACTATCAATAGAGCAAGGCAAGATATAATTCATAACACCGGCTCTACACACCCAACCGGTATATCGACACATGCACACCCCAACATCATCAATCGAACAGCAACTTTCGATTTCCCATTCATATTTATCAATTCTCCTTCCAGTCCTGTCAATGGCCCCTTGATGACCCGTATTTTTTCTCCCGGAGCCAGTGGCGACGTACTCATGCTAATCGTCTCTTCCGAATAGTCGAGCATAAACTTAAATCGCAACATTTGTTGGTCGGGAATGACAGCCGGAGTACTCTCCCCACGTAATACCATATAACGGCTGATAGATGATAAAGTCAAAACTTCTTTTTGTTCATGCAGATCAACGTGAACGAAAATCATCATCGGAAGTAATACCCGATCGACCACTTTACGACGGTCGCTCCATTGATGAACTTCTTGTTGAATTGGAAGAAAATTGTCAATCCCCATTTTCGTAAGCCTCTCACTTGTTTTTTTCTCGTGACAGATACGCACAATAGCCACTAACCAACGTTTTGAGCATGCTACGCTTCTGCCAATCACATCGGTTGGCAGAAGATCCCCATCGTCATTTTTCTTAATGATCATGTATTTTTACCCCTCATTTCTCTGCTACTTTTTAAATAACAGATTGAATTCGGTAGCAAAGATAGATAAAATTATAAATAATAAACAAGAAATGACTTTTCTTTTTTTACAGACAGATTGAATTATTTACTTTAACTCTCTCTGCTGCAACCATATCCTTTAACTAAATCAGGCGCGGAAAATTCATTCCGCGCCTGATTTAATTACTTTGTCATTTATTTACCACTTATAGTTAATGCCGAAACTCAGCAATTCTTTCAACTGGAAGAAGCTGTCTCCTTCAGTCGGCTTCGAACTGTCGTCAAAACGAGTATGTATATAGAGCTTAGTAGAAAGATAACGATTTAACACGAAATTGAATGTATTCTCCCACTCTATACGTGCCCAATGATAGTTGGTCAGACCATTGAGACGGGATTCTAAAGTCACTGCAGAGATAATGGTCCAGTTGAATGTCGATTGTAACTGAGAACCAAAGTCATTTTTAGAACATTTCCCTTTCTCCAAACCAAATTTAGTTTCGTCCACTTCCGAGCTGCCTATATAACGTAAATTATAAGTCAACGGTGCCATAAACACGGAAAGGTTAAATTTCTTCTTAGTCAATTTGTAGTCCATACCGACGCTGACCGCCAAATCTGCCGGAGACATGAAAGTAGAAACCAGATCTTCACTATTAGCTTTATAACCATTAAAGAACTGCGTCTTGAACTCGGAAGAAATGGTATAATACCAATTCTTTAAAGCTCTCAAACCCAATTTATTATACAAACGGAGTTGGTCGGTATTAAAAAGATATTTATGATATTCATCCGACGGAGTGGAAGTCATCCCCACTTTAGCTTCCAGCTGATTCTCAAACAGGACTTTTTCATTGTCATTGTAGTTGGCATAAATCTGGAAAGTAGCTAATCCGGAGAAGTTACTCTCACCTCCCTTATACCAGTTGTCCGAAAGGTGGTTCTGACTGATCTGCAACGATCCGTTACCTCCGGTAATCCACCAGTTAGGCCTGCTAATCTTCATATTGGCTTTTCCTACATTATCATCCATATTTTCCGGCTGAAACAGATGAAGAACGTTTGCTTTGGGAGATATTTTCGGCTTCACCTCATGACGGAACACATCCCGGCTCATGATACGCTCTTCTGTAGTGACAACCAAGTTCGGACATTCCAAATAAAGATCCATCAAGGCACTGTTCACTATTTTCTCGGCACGGCGGGTCTTGGTAAACGCCAATGTGTCATAAGGCAGAAGTTCCGCTGTCAGTGGAGGAATGGTGTCCCATTGCATAGGTTTCCATTCCAGTTTCGAATATTGTGCCATCGGAGCATAATAATATGCCAACGGCGTGAACAGACGGAAATAATCAGGGTCAGACGGAATATAATGTGGCGGCACAGACAAGTCGTTCAAATAATCCAATTGCGCGACATACTTATTATATAAATAAGAAACGGTATCCAGTTTCGGAGTCGGACCCGACATATTAAGTTTTAGCATCAAGTATTTCTGAAGTTCCGCCGAAAGCGTATCTGCTTTCAAAACACTGGCTTTTGCCACAACTGTTGAAGATTTAGCTGTTTTAACAGGTTTAATCACTTTAGGAGCAGGCTGCAGAGAGTCACCCGGTAACGAAGAGGATCCGACAGGCTCCTGCGCAAAAAGCGATAACGATAAGATGGATAGGATAAACGCTGAACATAAAGTAATAATTCTCATCATATTTGTCTATGGTTTAGGCTGCAAAGCTACATTATTTTGTTTAAAAATCATAGGATTCCTTCAAAATTGCATTTTTTAATAAATTTGTAGAGACGAAACTCTGCAATCTTCTTCTTTTTTTATAATTTTGCGCTTTTTAAGTTCGTAAAATTAGTACTAAGTAAACAATTATTAAAACAGTTATAGCTGTGGGAGAAACAAAGTATATTTTCGTCACCGGTGGTGTTGCCTCTTCATTAGGAAAGGGAATCATCTCATCATCCATCGGTAAGTTGCTGCAAGCAAGAGGTTATAATGTAACCATTCAGAAGTTTGACCCGTATATCAACATCGACCCGGGAACATTGAATCCATACGAGCACGGAGAGTGCTATGTGACCGTAGACGGACATGAAGCCGACCTCGATCTGGGACACTATGAGCGATTTTTGGGTATACAGACGACCAAAGCGAACAACATTACTACGGGACGTATCTACAAAAGCGTTATTGACAAAGAACGCCGTGGAGACTATTTGGGTAAAACAATCCAGGTGATTCCCCACATCACAGATGAGATCAAACGAAATGTAAAACTGCTTGGTAATAAATACAAGTTTGATTTTGTAATCACAGAAATCGGTGGTACGGTAGGTGACATCGAGTCACTCCCCTACCTCGAAAGTATCCGCCAGTTGAAATGGGAACTTGGAAAGAATGCTCTTTGTGTGCACCTGACTTATGTTCCTTACCTTGCCGCTGCCGGAGAGTTGAAGACAAAACCGACGCAACATTCCGTAAAGGAGCTCCAAAGTGTGGGTATCCAGCCGGATATACTGGTATTGCGTGCCGAACATCCGCTAAGTGACGGACTGCGTAAGAAAGTGGCACAATTCTGCAATGTGGACGATAAAGCCGTTGTGCAATCTATCGATGCGGAAACGATTTACGAAGTACCTATTTTGATGCAGGCACAAGGTCTGGACAGCACCATCCTCGAAAAGATGGGACTACCGATAGGAGAAACTCCGGGATTAGGCCCGTGGCGTAAATTCCTGGAACGCCGCCACGCTGCAGAAACCAAAGAGCCTATCAATATTGCGCTGGTTGGAAAATATGACTTACAGGATGCTTATAAGTCTATCCGTGAAGCGTTATCGCAGGCAGGTACTTACAATGACCGCAAAGTGGAAGTTCATTTCGTAAACAGTGAGAAACTGACAGAAAAAAATGTATGTGAAGCTCTGAAGGGTATGGCAGGCGTAATGATCGGTCCGGGATTCGGTCAACGGGGTATTGAAGGCAAGTTTATCGCTATCAAATATACACGTACGCATGACATTCCGACTTTCGGTATTTGTCTGGGTATGCAATGTATCGCCATCGAATTTGCACGTAACGTACTGGGATACGCAGATGCCAACTCACGTGAAATGGATGAAAAGACTCCGCACAACGTGATTGATATCATGGAAGAACAGAAAGCAATCACCAACATGGGAGGTACGATGCGTCTGGGCGCTTACGAATGTGTGTTGCAGAAAGATTCGAAAGCCTATCAGGCTTACGGACAAGAACATATTCAGGAACGTCACCGTCATCGCTATGAATTCAACAATGATTATAAAGAGCGATATGAAGCTGCCGGCATGAAATGTGTAGGTATCAACCCGGAATCGGATCTGGTAGAAATCGTTGAAATTCCGGATTTGAAATGGTTTATCGGTACACAGTTCCACCCTGAATATAGCAGCACGGTACTGAACCCTCACCCGTTGTTCGTGGCATTTGTGAAGGCTGCCATCGAAAACGAGAAGTAATGGAGAATTACGTCACGGATGTGGGGTTATCGTCCTATTTTAATCTTTAATCTTTAATTTTAATTTACTCGAATGGATAAAAATACCATCACAGGTCTCGTTCTGATAGGCATATTACTGGTAGGATTCAGCTATTTGAGCCGTCCGAGCGAAGAACAGATAGCGGCACAAAAAAGATACTATGATTCTATTGCCGTAGTGCAGCAGCAGGAGGAAGCGCTGAAGGCAAAAACGGAAGCTGCGCTGGCTAACAGCCAAAAGGAGGTTGCATCGGTTGCCGATTCTTCTTCTTTGTTTTTCAACGCCTTGCATGGAACCGATTCCAAAATCAGTATCCAGAATAATGTAGCGGAAATTACCTTCGCAACAAAAGGGGGACGTGTCTATTCAGCCATGTTGAAGAATTATATGGCACAGGACAAAAAGACACCGATCCTGTTGTTCGACGGTGAAGATGCTTGGATGAATTTTAACTTCTACAACAAAGAAGGAGCTATCCAGACCAAGAATTATTTCTTTGAAGCTGTAAACAAGACAGACAGTAGTGTTACAATGCGTCTGGCTGCGGATAGCGCAAGCTATATCGATTTCATCTATACGCTGAAACCGGATAGTTACCTGATGAACTTTGAAATCAAAGCGACAGGTATGGAAGGTAAGTTGGCAAGCACCCAATATGTGGACATCGACTGGTCACAACGCGCCCGCCAACTGGAAAAGGGATTCACCTATGAGAACCGTCTGTCGGAACTGACTTATAAAGTAACGGGCGACGATGTGGACAATTTATCCGCCGCCAAAGATGACAGCCAGAATTTGCCGGGACATATTGACTGGATAGCTTTCAAAAACCAGTTCTTCTCTTCTGTATTTATCGCCGGACAGGATTTTGACAAGGTCTCCGTAAAGTCAAAAATGGAACAGCAAGGAAGCGGATATATCAAAGATTATTCTGCTGAAATGAATACTTTCTTTGACCCGTCAGGCAAGGAACCGACAGAAATGTATTTCTATTTCGGTCCGAACCACTTTAAAACGCTGAAAGCGTTGGATAAAGGTCGTGACGAGAAATGGGAACTTCACAGACTGGTTTACCTGGGCTGGCCGTTGATTCGCTGGATTAACCAGTTTATCACAATCAACGTATTCGACTGGCTATCTGGCTGGGGATTGAGCATGGGTATCGTACTGTTAGTCCTGACCATCATGGTAAAAGTGGTGGTCTATCCGGCTACCTGGAAAACCTATATGTCTTCTGCCAAGATGCGTGTGTTGAAACCGAAAATCGACGTAATCAATAAGAAATACCCGAAGCAGGAAGATGCCATGAAGAAACAGCAGGAAATGATGAGCCTTTACAGTCAGTACGGGGTAAGCCCGATGGGCGGCTGTCTGCCGATGTTATTGCAGTTCCCTATCCTGATGGCTTTGTTTATGTTCGTGCCGAGTGCTATTGAGCTGCGTCAACAGAGTTTCTTATGGGCGGACGACCTTTCTACTTATGATGCGTTCATCACGTTCCCATTCCATATTCCGTTTCTGGGCAGCCATCTTAGCCTGTTCTGCCTGCTGATGACGGTGACCAATATCTTGAACACGAAGTACACGATGTCGATGCAGGATAACGGAGCACAGCCACAAATGGCGGCAATGAAATGGATGATGTATCTGATGCCGATTATGTTCTTGTTTGTCTTGAACGACTATCCGTCAGGTTTGAACTATTACTACTTCGTGTCAACACTGATTAGTGTGGGTACTATGATTCTGCTTCGCAAAACGACTGACGAAACTAAATTGTTGGCTGTCCTTGAAGCGAAAAAGAAAGACCCGAAACAAATGAGAAAGACCGGATTTGCTGCACGACTGGAAGCAATGCAGAAACAGCAGGAACTCTTGCAGCAACAAAGACAGCATAAAAAATAAGGAATGATTCCTGAATCATATTCTAAGAAAGCCGGACATCCTATTGGGATGTCCGGCTTTCTTTCGCTAATAATGAATGATGATGAAGACTAAATATACATATCAACAAATCTGGACCATTGCCTACCCTATCCTGATCAGTTTGGTCATGGAGCAGCTTATCGGCATGACGGACACGACCTTTTGGGGGCGTGTGGGTGAAATTGATGATGTGAAGAAAGGAAACTGGAGGAAAAAGAAGATTTAAAAAGGATTTCCCAAACAAGTAATCTCTTTTGTTTGGGGGATTGAAGGAAATAGTTTACTTTTGTGATAAGTATCATTTATAACATACACCTATTATGTTACAACTCACTATCAGACAAATCGGACCGATTAAAAATATAACTCTCAACCTGAACAGGTTTAATGTCTTGATCGGACCTCAAAGCAGTGGCAAAAGCACGGTTGCGAAAATCATCAGTTTTTGCCTTTGGCTGGAAAAAGATGTACTGATGCAGCGTACAACGGAGTATATAAACCGCACTTTCATTGAAAAACAATTATTGGAATTTCATAAGCTAAAAAACTATTTGAATGACGGATATTCTATTTCATTCCAAGGTGAAATTTTAAATTTCACCTTGGATGAGAAGCACTGTGACGTTCAACTAAATAAAGGATTCGAGCAATGCAAAATTGGTAAGATAGCCTATATACCTGCTGAAAGGAATGCTGTTACATTATCCAACATCGCTTCCTTAAAAATGCCGGAAAATAATACGCGAAGCTTTATCTTCGACTGGCTGGAAATACATCAAAAGTTTCAAAAGAAAAATGCTGTAGACTTATTGAAGTTCAAATTGAAGTATTACTACGAAGAAACTTCACAGAAAGATATTATTATTCTTGAAAACGGAAAAGAAATAACGTTGGAAGAGGCGTCCAGCGGTCTGCAGTCAGTAGTGCCATTATATGTGTATATGTATTATCTGACACATTGGGTATATGAACATCAGGAAGATATATCCTTCAATAAGGAAGAAAGAATCAAAAATATCGTAGCACAAGAACTTCAGAAAGTACTGGAGAGAACAGATATCACAATGCTGGGAGCGAATAAGTTTTTTGATTTAATCCGTGAACAGCAAAGTGCACTGAAAGAAAATCTTTCGCATACGCATTATTCCAATATTATCTTGGAAGAGCCGGAACTGAATTTATTTCCCGAGACACAGAAAGATCTGATATATGACATGCTTGGCATGATTAATAACAGCCGCGACCGTATTGTGATGACAACGCATAGCCCTTATCTGCTTTATGCGCTCAATAACTGCATGTTATGTTATTTGGCACAAGATAATATCCCCAAGGAAGATGAAGAACTTTATCTTCTTAAGAAATCGATGATTAATCCTGCGGATGTATCGGTATGGGAAATCAAAGACGGAGCTTTTGCACCTTATAAAGAAAATCCCCATTTCACCATTCAAGACGAAAAAGGGTTGATACGTAATAACTATTTTGACAGAATCATGAAAAATATAATGGCAGATTTTTCTTCACTAATGGATTATTGTGATGAAGATTGAACTATTTGCTAACTACCAGGAGTTAAAAGAAGATGCTTATCTAATGGATTATACGCAAGCTACTAAAAGCCAGCAGAAAGTATGTATTGCCTGTACTCCTCCGGAGGACATTGCCTATTTCCATCTCTCCAACCCCAGAAAAGTGGCTTACTGGGCGGTAAATTTTGAAGAGAATGCAGCTGTCCTGAAAGGCTCCGACCAATGTGAATGCATGTTTGCAGCAAGCAGGGCAACCAGTAAAGGATGGGTCTGCCTGGTGGAACTTAAATATTGTCTGGAGAAGAATATCGAAAGAAATTCAGCACATGCTTTCCGGCAACTGCATGACACATTGGAGAAATTAGTGGAGAAAGAAATCTTGGATTATCACTCACACCGCATCTATTTGAATATCTCCATTCCGGAGCATTCAAACAAAGCTCCTTTCATGGCATTCCTCAATTCTCAGGATGAATTGCTGAGTATATTGGAAGAACATAAAGTGAAAGTATTAGGGTATAATAAGGCTTTAATCCTGAATGAAGGATTTATTAAAATACCTAAGGAGAAAATATAGTAAACATAATCAATAAATCATGAGACAAGCTAATTTAATTATGATGTCGACAGCAATGTTGTTAGCTGCCTGCGGAGGAACCAAAGAGGCGGGCAAGACGGATCAAGTGCTTATCGGAAAATCGGATATCAAGATTGAAGGGAAGCGCATGACTCCCGAAGCGCTTTGGGCGATGGGACGTATCGGCGGATTCGCCGTATCGCCCGATGGAAAGAAAATTGCGTATACGGTAGCGTATTACAGCGTACCGGAAAACAAGAGTAACCGGGAAGTTTTCGTGATGAACGCAGATGGGAGCGATAACCAACAAATCACTCATACCCCCTATCAGGAGAATGAGGTGACCTGGATGAAGGGAGGCACCAAACTTGCATTCTTAAGTAATGACAACGGAAGCAGCCAGCTCTATGAAATGAATCCGGATGGTAGCGGACGCAAACAGCTGACCCACTACGACGGAGATATCGAGGGATATTCCATCTCACCGGATGGCAAAAAACTGCTTTTTATTTCACAAGTAAAGACAAAAGAGAGTACTGCTGACAAGTATCCGGACCTGCCGAAAGCTACAGGTATCATCGTTACCGACCTGATGTACAAACATTGGGACGAATGGGTGACCACCGCTCCGCATCCTTTCATTGCCGATTTTGACGGTAACGGTATTTCCAATATCGTGGATATCCTGAACGGTGAACCGTATGAAAGTCCGATGAAGCCTTGGGGGGGCATTGAACAACTTGCCTGGAATACAACTTCGGACAAAGTGGCTTACACCTGTCGCAAAAAGACCGGACTGGAATATGCGATTTCCACTAACTCAGATATCTATGTCTACGACCTGAACACCCACAAAACGGAAAATATTACGGAAGAGAACAAAGGATACGATACCAATCCTCAATACTCACCGGACGGCAAATATATTGCTTGGCAGAGTATGGAACGTGACGGATATGAAGCCGATCTGAACCGTCTGTTCATCATGAATCTGGAAACCGGCGAGAAGCGTTTTGTGAGCAAGGCATTCGAATCGAATGTAGATGCTTTTGTCTGGGGAGCAGATGCGAAAGTGATCTATTTCACAGGTGTATGGCACGGAGAATCGCAGATTTATGCGCTTGACCTGGCCAATGATTCGGTAAAGGCAATCACTTCGGGAATACACGATTACGAAGGTGTAGCTCTTTTCGGGGATAAACTGATTGCGAAACGTCATTCAATGAGCATGGGTGATGAGATTTATGCCGTGGCACCGGATGGTTCTACCACCCAACTGACACAGGAGAATAAACCAATCTATGACCAGCTGGAAATGGGTAAAGTGGAAGGTCGCTGGATGAAAACGACAGATGGCAAACAGATGTTGACATGGGTGATTTATCCTCCGCAGTTTGATCCGAACAAGAAATACCCCACCCTCTTATTCTGTGAAGGAGGTCCACAGAGTCCGGTAAGTCAGTTCTGGTCTTATCGCTGGAACTTCCAGATAATGGCAGCCCATGATTATATCATTGTTGCTCCCAACCGTCGCGGCTTGCCAGGATTCGGTGTGGAATGGAACGAACAGATCAGTGGCGACTACGGTGGTCAGTGTATGAAGGATTACCTCACTGCCATTGATGAAATGGCCAAAGAACCGTATGTAGACAAAGATCGTCTGGGATGTGTAGGTGCCAGCTTCGGAGGATTCTCCGTATATTGGCTGGCTGGACATCATGACAAGCGATTCAAAGCGTTTATCGCCCACGATGGTATTTTCAATATGGAGATGCAATATCTGGAAACTGAAGAAAAATGGTTTGCCAACTGGGATATGGGAGGCGCATATTGGGAAAAACAGAATCCGGTGGCACAGCGTACATTCGCCAACTCTCCTCACCTGTTCGTAGAGAAATGGGATACTCCTATTCTCTGTATTCATGGAGAGAAAGACTACCGTATCCTGGCTAATCAGGCAATGGCCGCTTTTGACGCTGCCGTAATGCGTGGTATTCCTGCAGAATTGCTGATTTATCCGGATGAAAACCACTGGGTATTGAAACCGCAGAATGGGGTTCTATGGCAACGCACATTCTTTGAATGGTTGGACAAATGGTTGAAGGAAGCTCCATCTAAGTAAAATGAAAGAAGGCTTTGTTCTCAATCTACTTGAGTTCAGAGCCTTCTCCATTACATCCATCATAAATCGGCTAAATCTTACTCCGAATAAATATGATTTTTTTTTCAATCGAATGAACCTTCGTTAAGAACAATGCAAGCCATACAAAGGCAGTTGCCAACCAATAGCTGAAAGATTAAGAATCATTATAACTGCCCCCAATATCCATAGAATCAGTAGCGACCATTTCAAACCTGCTCCCATTGGCGACCAATGGAATAGCTGCCGCAAGATAGTATACAAGAAAACTCCTAATGGAATACCTATGAGGGCAACTCCGGCAATCGTACCCAGTAGCGTCATCATCGGTGATACAGAAGTAACCGGCATCCAGTCGATGGTAGGCAGCATCTCGTAAAGCAGTGCTCCTCCGCCAACTGCCACGGCAATTGCCGCAAACACTAATGCTACCAGTACAATAGCCAGTACAAACAAGAGAGGGCAGCAGAGAATGACAAGAGCTACCAGAAATATTTTAAAGAAAACAGCAGCAATAGAAACAAATACATCGCCTATCTTTTGGAAAAAGGTACGCGGTTTGCCGGAGTTCATGTAGTTATTGACTCCATCCGCTACCCGTTCGAAGCCGTCTGTCACTGTTTTGCCAATATTCTCAATGGTTACCGCTTCTCCGCGCATACTCAACTTTTCTGCAGCTGTACGGGCTTCCGGAATAACAATCCATCCGATAAAATAAAGGATAATCATCGGACAATAAGGCATAAACACCAGGACAATCATCAGAATACGCACCAGTGTAATGTCCCAACCGAAGTAAGCAGCCAGTCCTGCTGCCACACCCCCCAACATTTTATTATCCGGATCACGAAACCAACGACGCCGGGTAGAGGTTTGCGTATTACTTGGATTAGCGGACGATGCTTGTTCCGTTCTTTTCTGCGATTCCGTATCTTCGTCGGCAACTCCAAAATCTTCCGGTTTGCCTACGCGGGCGATGATTTCTTCCACATCCGAAACGGTGATGACCTGTTTTCCTTCAGTTACTTTCTCGGCAAACAATTCGGCAATACGCATCTCAATATCGTTTACGATCTCTTCCGCACCCTCCTGTTTACGAAAGTAATGTTTCAAATTAGACAGATAATTGTCTAACAGCCGGTAGGCATCGTCATCTATATGATAAACGACTCCTCCTAAATTTACGGTCAATGTCTTTTTCATTTTTATTTCTTCTTTTTCGGATTATTTATTGGCTATATGATTCACTGTGTCGTTAAGCTCTTTCCAGGAAATTTCCAGTTCGCCCAAAAAGACTTCTCCTTGTTCAGTAAGTTTATAGTATTTGCGGGGAGGTCCCTGGGTAGATTCCACCCACTCATAACTTAACAGGTCGTCATTTTTCAGACGGGTCAGCAACGGATACAGGGTACCTTCCACTACGATCAGTTGGGCTTCTTTCAATTTTTGAATAATATCAGAAGCATAAGAGGGTTCCTTGTGCAGTAAAAGCATGATGCAATATTCAAGCATGCCTTTCCTCATCTGTGATTTTACATTGTCCACTTTCATGATTCACTTCTTTTAGATGCACAAATATATGCATTACTTTAGTACCTTGCATTACAAAGTACTATAAATTAACAATAATTAAAACATCAGAGACTATCCACCTTATTATAAAAAGAAATAATGGCTATATTTGTGCCTATTAAACCAAGAACAGATAATAGATATGTTTACAATTCGAAAAGCAACGACAGCCGATTGCGAGCTTATTCATAAGATGGCAAAAGAAGTATTTCCTGCCACCTACAAGGAAATTTTATCTCCCGAACAACTGGATTATATGATGGAATGGATGTATGCTCCCTCCAATGTACGCAAGCAAATGGAGGAAGAAGGACACGTGTACTCCATTGCCTATAAAGAGGATGAACCATGCGGATACGTCTCTGTACAGCAACAGGAAAAGGATGTATTCCATCTTCAGAAAATCTATGTCCTCCCCCGCTTTCAAGGTACGCACTGCGGAAGTTTTTTATTTAAGGAAGCAATCAAGTGTATCAAGGAAATGCACCCGGGATCTTGCCTGATGGAGCTGAACGTGAATCGTAATAATAAAGCTTTGCATTTTTACGAGCACATGGGGATGAGAAAGTTACGGGAAGGTGATTTCCCGATCGGAAACGGGTATTATATGAATGATTATATTATGGGATTGGATATTTGACAAACAAAAATGAAGATGTGTCAGAACTCCTCTTGATTTTTAGTTTATGAGCGTTATGACACATCCTCATTTTATGTAGTTAATGGCAAGATCTTATTTCGCTACGCGTTCCAGCCATTTTACCATTGAAAGCATTACAATCATAGAGGCACCTGTTGCTCCTACAAATACTAGCCAGCAAGCCCAAATGGGAACATTTGTATAAAGAATACCACCGATAAACAGCAGTGAGTTACCCACAGCCGTGGCAGCCAACCAACAACCTTGCATCAGTCCCTGCAAATGAGGAGGAGCCACTTTAGATACGAATGATAATCCCAAAGGAGAAATAAACAGTTCGGCAACTGTAAGGATGAAATACAAACCGATCATAATCCACGGTGTCACACGAACAGCATTTATTTCAGCAGCGCTCATCGTACCCAATACCTCTTTCGAAGGCAATGTAAAGGAGAATACCATCAAGAACACATACGCTAATGCGGCAATACCCATACCGATAGCAATCTTCATCGGGGTAGAAGGTTCTTTCCCCTTCTTTTTCATTGAGCCGAACATCCACATGATAAATGGGGTCAGGAATACCACGAAGAACGGATTAACACTCTGGAATATTTCAGCTCCCTTGATCTGCGTAAAACCTAAGTCGATATTAATAACACTCAAATCCACATAGTCACGGGCAAAATAAGTCAGAGAATAACCATTCTGATGGAACGATAACCAGAAGAAAATAACAACACCAAATACTGCAAACAAAGCATAGATACGTTGTTTAATTTCAGTAGCGCTCATTTTGATTTCCTCCTTATTCACAGTCGCAGTGTCTTTGCTTGTTTCCAATTTAGTCGCAGGATCCGGAAAACGTTTCTTATTTGCCACATAAATAACCAGCGAAATAAGCATAGCACCAATGGCAGCCATAAAAGCATACTGAAAACCACGGTTAAACACATCAAGGTAGCTATTAACAAACATCCCCATATCTGTCACAGGAGTTCCATCAAGAACCACGTTCTTGGCCAGGGTGGACAGATTCTCCATTGCTTGCGGAGCCATGTCATTTCCTTTTTCCAAATATTGATGGCACAATTCAGGCAGAGTAGCATCATAATCAAAGTTGTTCACCTTCAACCACCAGTTGCGCACACCAATAGCAATAAACGGTGCAAAGACAGCTCCAATATTGATAAACATATAAAATATCTGGAAACCGGCATCACGAAGATTGGAATATTTAGGATCATCGTACATCTGACCTACCAAAGCCTGAAGATTTCCTTTAAACAAACCGTTACCAAAAGCAATCACCAACAGTCCGAAACAGGTTAATCCCAGATAAAGAGCCATACTAGGAACAGGAGTCGGAGTGGGAATGGCAATAATCAAATAACCGACAGCCATTAATATCAGTCCCACTAAAATAGTGCCTTTAAAATTTTTCGTTTTATCAGCAATCACACCTCCTGCTAAAGCTAAAATATAAATGGAAGCATAAAATGCAGAATAAATGTACCCGGTAGTTGTCTCGGACAATCCAAATTTCGCTGAAATGAACAATGTCAAAATCGCCATCATAATATAGAAGCCGAAACGCTCTCCCATATTAGCTAAAGCAGCAGCAATCAGACCTTTAGGGTGTTTACTGAACATAGATATAAGTTTTTAAAATTAATAAATGATTGATTTAAATAAATATTTCTTGCAAATATATACTTTTTCTTGAGTTTTTGCACAATGATTTGTCAAACTACTCCTCAAATAAACGACAAACTTCTGCCTTCGATTCACGAATCAGATCTTCCGGAGCTATTTTTATCTGAAGTCCCCGCACACCGGCACTTACATAAATATATGGAAACTGCCGACTGGTTTCATGGATATAAGTAGGAAAATGTTTCTTCATACCGATAGGCGAACACCCTCCCCGGATATATCCGGTAAGTGGCAAAAGTTCTTTTACGGGAATCAAATCGCACTTCTTATTACCCGAAGCTTTAGCTGCCAGTTTCAAGTCAACTTCATGCTCTCCCGGGATGACACAGACAAAATATCCACTTTTATCGCCGTGCAGCACAAGAGTCTTAAACACTTGCTCAATGTTTTCTCCCAAATCTGCTGCAACATGCACAGCACTCAAGTCGTTCTCATCTACTTCGTAGGGAATTAATTCATAAGTTATCTTATCCCTGTCTAACAACCGTGCGGCATTTGTTTTATTGATTTTCATTTCCGTTGTATTTATAAGTTCTGTATCTGATAAATAAAGAATATGATAAATAATCAGACTCCCAACTCTTCGCGAAGAAACTTAGGTGTATATCCCTTGGCACTCTTCGCAACTTCTTCCGGTGTTCCGTAACTAAGGAGTTCTCCCCCGCCTTTACCACCTTCAGGACCCATATCGATAATATAATCCGCCATTTTAATCACATCCAGATTATGCTCGATGACGATAACAGTATTACCTTTATCCACAAGCTTATTCAATACCCCCATCAGTACGCGGATATCTTCAAAATGAAGTCCGGTAGTCGGTTCGTCAAGGATATAAAGAGTTTTGCCTGTATCTCTTTTCGATAGTTCCGCAGCCAGTTTCACACGCTGGCTTTCTCCACCGGAAAGAGTGGTCGAAGATTGTCCCAGCTTTATGTATCCGAGTCCGACATCCTGCAAGACTTTAATCTTATTCAAGATTTGCGGCACATTTTCAAAGAATTCCACAGCACGGTTGATCGTCATATCAAGCACATCGGCAATCGATTTTCCCTTGAAACGTACCTCCAGTGTTTCCCGGTTGTAACGCTTGCCATGACAAACCTCACAAGGCACATATACATCAGGAAGGAAATTCATTTCAATCGTCTTATAACCATTTCCCATACATGCTTCACAACGTCCGCCTGCAACGTTAAAGGAGAAACGTCCCGGTTTGTAACCGCGAATCTTAGCTTCCGGAAGGCCGACAAACAGGTTACGGATATCAGCAAACACACCGGTATAGGTAGCAGGATTGGAGCGTGGCGTACGTCCCAGAGGTGATTGATCGACATTCACTGCCTTATCGATGTTTTCCAGTCCTTCGACCGAATCGTATTCCAAAGGATCCTGTAAGGAACGATAGAACTTCTGTGACAGAATCGGTTGCAGAGTTTCATTAATCAAAGTGGATTTTCCGCTTCCCGATACACCTGTCACACAAATTAGCTTACCTAACGGAAACTCTACATCGACATTCTTCAGGTTATTCCCTTTCGCCCCTTTCAGCCGGATAGATTTTCCATTTCCTTTTCTACGCTCGGCGGGAATTTCTATCTTCATCTTCCCATTCAGGTATTGCGAAGTCATCGTATCAGTTTTCAGCATCTCCTGGGGAGTTCCGGCAAAAACGACTTCTCCTCCGAGACGTCCGGCTTTCGGTCCCATATCAATGACATAGTCGGCAGCCAACATCATATCCTTATCATGTTCCACCACAATCACGGAGTTTCCCATGTCACGAAGCTCTTTCAAAGAATGGATAAGACGCAAATTATCACGCTGATGCAAACCGATACTCGGCTCATCGAGAATATAAAGCACATTCACCAATTGAGAACCGATCTGTGTCGCCAAACGGATACGCTGGCTCTCACCACCGGAAAGGCTGGCAGAACTGCGGTTCAATGCCAGATAATCCAAACCGACATCCAACAGGAATTTCAAACGTGTACGAATCTCTTTCAGAATCTCCACTGATATTTTCTTCTGCTTATCAGAAAGGAACTCATCTACCTTCATCAACCAGTCATACAACTCATTGATATCCATGTTCGCCAATTCGTTGATATTCTTATCGTGAATGCGAAAATGCAGAGCTTCCTTATTCAAACGGGCCCCTTTACATTCCGGACAAACCGTTGTTTTGGCAAATTGTTCCGCCCATTTCTGTGCTGTTGCAGAAGCATCCTTTTCCTGCAACATCTGAATATACTTCACCACTCCTTCGTAAGTAACAAAGTAATCGGAGGAAGTACCGATCAGCGAACTCTTGATTTTAATCCGTTCATCAGAACCGTGCAATACTTCATCAATCGCATCGTCCGGCAACTCCTTGATCGGAGTTTTCAATGTTGCATCGTACTTCTCAAGCAAAACACCGATTTGCCAGAAAATCATCGCATTCTTATATTTGCCCAAAGGTGCTATCGCCCCTTCATAGATGGAAAGTTCACGATCGGGAATCACTTTGTCCACATCAATCTGGTTGACTACTCCCAACCCCTTGCACTTCGGACATGCTCCTTGCGGTGAATTGAATGAGAAGTTATGTGGAGCCGGTTCACGATATGACAACCCGGTGACGGGACACATGAGCTGCTTACTGTAATGACGGATGCTTTCGGACTGGACATCCAGAATCATCATCAACCCGTCTCCCTGACGCATAGCGGTTGCCACACTCTGTTTCAGACGCCGGTTATCTTTCTCCGCTACCACTAATTTGTCAATAACTACTTCCACATCGTGATTCTTATAGCGGTCGAGCTTCATGCCATGCGTTATTTCACACAGCTCACCATCGACCCGTGCATACAGGTATCCTTTTTTACGTATTTGTTCGAAAAGTTCCCTGTAATGTCCTTTGCGTGAACGAACCACTGGGGCCAGCAAATATATTTTCTTTCCCTTATAATCTTTCAAAATCAGGTCCAGAATCTGCTCTTCGGTATATTTCACCATCTCCTCCCCCGACAGATAGGAATACGCCACTCCCGCACGGGCATACAACAAACGGAGATAATCATAGATCTCCGTAGTCGTTCCTACCGTGGAACGGGGATTTTTATTCGTTGTTTTCTGCTCGATGGAGATCACCGGACTCAACCCTGTTATTTTATCGACATCCGGACGCTCCATATTACCCAGGAAATTACGGGCATACGCCGAAAAAGTCTCGATATAACGGCGCTGTCCTTCGGCAAAAATCGTATCGAAGGCTAAAGAAGATTTTCCACTACCGCTCAATCCGGTGATCACAGTCAAACTGTTACGGGGAATTTCAGCATCAATATCTTTCAAATTGTGCACGCGTGCACCATACACATTAATATATTCTGTTTCCTGCATATTCATATCCTTCCATAAATGTTGCAAAAATAATGTTTCCGACCGAAATATGCTCCTAAAAAAGCAGAATATTATTTTCTTAACTCAAATCTTATGAAGATATAGGGCATTATTTGTACCTTTGTTGCTTGATTTCAAGAACCAATAGTTATAATTTGATGAAACCGATAAACCGAATATTCTTATTTCTGCTTTTTATAAGCGTTTCACATGCTATCAGTTATGCACAGGAAAACCAATCCTATTTCTTGCATACCATCGAGAAAGGACAAAGCTTATACTCCATCTCCAAGATGTATAATGTCACAACGTCAGACATCATACGCCTGAATCCGGGTTGTGACGAAAAGATTTATGCCGGACAAACGATTAAAATTCCTACAGGGAAAGAGAGCCAAAAGGGGGAAACATTCCACACGATTCAAGCCGGAGAAACACTATACAAACTAACCACCCTATATCATGTATCTGCGAAAGATATTTGTGAAGCAAACCCCGGATTGAGTGCCGAAAATTTCCGCATCGGGCAAGTTATCCTGATTCCTCAGAAAAAAGAACAGCAAACCGCTACTACCCCTCAAACGCCTGCTGGAGAGACTACCATTCAAGGCCCCGTTGTTCCGAGATGCAAGGATATGCATAAGGTAAAGCGCAAAGAGACTATTTTCAGTGTGAGCCGTAAATATGGAATCAGCGAGCAGGAGTTGGTTGCAGCCAATCCGGAACTGACAAAGGGGATGAAAAAAGGCCAGTTCCTTTGCATCCCTTATCCGTCAGCAAAGACCGTACAGCCCACGCAGAAAGAAAATCCATACGCTATTCCTCCCAGCAATAGCGAACTTTTCAGCAAAAGTAAAGAGGCTCCCCAAAAGCTGTCCACCATTAAGGCTGCATTATTGCTTCCCTTTCAGGAAGACAAACGCATGGTGGAATATTACGAAGGTTTCCTGATAGCAGTAGATAGTCTGAAGCGTACAGGTACTTCTCTTGACTTATATGTATATGACTGTGGAAGAAATGTTTCTACATTAAATACGATTCTTGCCAAGAACGAGATGAAAAAGATGAATATCATCTTCGGTCCGATGCATCAGAATCAAATAAAACCATTGTCTGACTTCGCAAAGAAAAACGACATACGTCTGGTGATTCCTTTCTCTCAAAAAGGAGAAGAAGTATTCAATAATCCGTCAGTATATCAGATCAACACACCTCAATCTTATTTATATTCGGAGGTTTACGAACACTTCACCCGTCAATTTCCCCATGCACATGTTATCTTCATAGAACCGGTGAATGTCGATAAGGAGAAAGCGGAATTTATCAACGGCTTGAAACAAGAGTTGAGAAGCAAAGGAATCTCCATGAAAACAGTCAGCGAAAGCGCAACGAAAGAGACGTTGAAAGCATCGCTCCGCAGTGATAAAGAGAATATCTTCATTCCGACCTCAGGCGATGATGTCTTACTGATTAAGGTACTTCCCCAACTGACACTGCTAGTCAGAGAGAATCCTGCAGAGCGTATTCATCTGTTCGGCTATCCCGAATGGCAGACCCATACCAAAGATTATCTGGAAAACTTCTTTGAGCTGGATGTATATTTCTATTCTTCATTCTATACGAATACATTGTTTCCGGCAGCTGTGCAGTTTACCAACGCTTACCATAAATGGTATAGCAAAGACTTGGCAAGCAAATATCCCAATTACGCAATGCTTGGCTTCGACACCGGTTTCTTCTTCCTGAAAGGATTATCGCTCTATGGCTCGGAACTGGAAAACAATCTGTCTAAGATGAATCTGACTCCCATCCAGACCGGGTTCAAATTCCAACGGGTGAATAACTGGGGAGGATTTATTAATAAAAAAGTGTTCTTCATACGTTTCACTAAGAATTTTGAATTAGTAAAACTTGACTTCGAATAATACGAGAATGATAAAGATAAAACCATTTTTGATCGCAACGCTCCTATTGACAGGATTGGCCCTTCCCGCCACGGCTCAAATCGGGGAAGCACGAAGCAATTTATCAGTCGGCATCAATGGAGGTGTCAATTTAAACAGTGCTTCTTTTACCCCCACCATCAAACAAAATAGCTTGATGGGAATTACCGGAGGGTTGACCGCACGTTATATATCCGAAAAGTATTTTGCCATGATTTGTGGTGCACAGGTCGAATTAAATTTCTCGCAACGAGGCTGGGACCAATTGTTTGAGATGCCGGGAGAGAATGGAGAGATGGTGAAAGACCCTACTCAAACATACACCCGCAAAATGACATATATCGATATCCCTTTCCTCGCACACCTCGCTTTCGGACGAGATCGAGGATTACAATTTTTTGTTCATGCAGGGCCACAAATCAGCTTTCTCATCGGAGAGTCTGAAACGATTTCAGGTGTAAACATGGACCAGCTTTCCAACACACAAAAAGCCGTGTACGGAGTCAAGATCCAAAATAAATTCGACTATGGTATTGCCGGTGGCGGTGGTATAGAACTCAGAACAAAGAAAGCCGGTAGCTTCATCGTTGAAGGGCGCTACTACTTTGCCCTGTCTGATTTTTACAGTACTACAAAGAAAGATTATTTCGCCCGTGCAGCACATGGTACCATTACCATAAAGCTCACATACTTATTTGACTTGAAGAAATAAAATTGCCCCTCCCCTTCTTCATCCTCCGGGGAGGGGATATCAAACCATATTCAGTCATAGTCAAAAAGGGGAAATATCATCTCAATCTATCCGCAGCCTTTACCATTACCTCATCCCGTCCGATAGCACGAACAGCCAATATATTCAAGATGATAGAAACAAGTGGCAGACACAACGCCCAGCCTATGCGGAACATATTTTCATCATTCTTCAATGCAAAATAAAAAGCGAGAAAAGCAACGTAATAACCTACCAATAATAAGCTGTTGAAAATTGTCATGCGAATCTGTAACATACGGTTCTTATACAAAAAGATGGTAGCCACAGCCACGATGGTGCTAAGCATCAGAATTCCGAATAAGCCCCATGTAGACTGAACAGCACCGCTTAGTTCCACCCCTAACGCCTTAAAAGGATGCTCCCCCATGGCATCAATAAAGTATCCCATCGGCAAACACATGGCTGTAATCAGCAATCCTGTGACAATCAATAAATAAACAGTCTGAATTCGTTGAATCATAAGTATTCTAAATAGTAGTTGAGTTAAACAATAATAGCCAAGCAATAAGAAGCAGGGACCATCATCCCACTTACTACTTGACTATCAAAATCTTCGTCAGAGAAACAACTTACAGAAGTTTTTCTTTCTCCTTAGCCGGATTCTTATAATATATCTTCCCTTCGATGTATTCTTGCGTAGCAATCAAGTCCGGCTTCGGTAATTTCTCATAATAACGAGAAATTTCGATTTGCTCTCTATTTTCAAACACTTCTTCCAAATTGTCATTGTAAGAAGCAAACTCTGCCAATTTCTTAGAAAGATCGTTTTTGATTTCTACACTGATCTGATTAGCACGCTTACCGATAATGGCAACTGTTTCATAAATATTACCTGTATCAGCACAGAGATCCATCATGTCACGGGTTACTGTTGTAGCAGGAGCATTCGTTTTTTTGTAGTCCATAAATCTATTTAAATTTAGTCTTTAATTACTTTTTGTGATTCATTGAATATCTTCTCGGCTTCTTTCAAATATTTACTTTCCGGAAACTCATTCTTAAAAGCATAATACTCATCAATCGTTTCGCGGTAACGATCCATTTTCTTGTCTTCCACGCTATAGATAGCCATTTCATGTTTGGCACGCAGAACCAAAATGGAAAGTTCTTCACGATAATCAGTATAAGGATAATCCTTCAATGCATTCTGAGCAGTGATTACACAAGATTCATAGTTATTCCCCAAATAATTACCCAGATTATAATATAGCTTTGCTGAATAAAGCTCCTTCAAAACCAGTTTATCCTGTAAAGCAAAAATCATATCCTGTGCTTCCTGTTTCCTGATGCTGTTCGGGAAATATTCCATGAACATCTGCAACTGCTGGATAGCCTGATAAGTGCTTGACTGGTCCAAACGTGGTTCCGGAGTGTCCTGAAATAAAGCTTTACCAGCATGGAAACGTGCCAGTTCAGTAAAAGAGCCACGAGGATAGGTGTTGAAGTAGGTGGTAAATGTCTGGGCAGCTGTCTGATAATCTTTCTGATTATAGTAGCTCATTCCCAACATATACAAAGATTCTTCCGCTTTATCGGTTCCTTTCATAATGGTTATCAACTCATTCAACAACGTAGCCGAACGGTTGTACTGTCCCTTCGCGAAATAGTTTTTGGCGGCTTCGTACTTGTATTCATAATTGGTGCTTTTCAGCAATTTGTTATACTCCCCACATGATGTAAGGGTAGCCGCCGCAAGCAAAGATATAATGATATTTTTCTTCATCCTATTAAAAATAATGCGCAAAGTTACTTATTCGTTGGGAATTTAGCAATTAATCTGTGTTTTTTAATACATAAAAGGCGTTAAACATCGACAAAAGGAGAAAAAATGAGGTCGAATTGCCATAGTAACGGTATGTATTGTTTCCGGTATTACTAATAGTATGAACCTGTTTCTTGATATTGATATGTTGCAAACGTAAAGGATTTATTTGGAAAAATGATTTGTTATCTCGATTATTTTAGCGAATATTGCTCCACTTTTTAGGATTTAACTATGAATTATGAACTAACATCAGCTTACAAACCTACCGGAGATCAGCCGGAAGCTATCGCACAGCTTACCGAAGGGGTACTCCGGGGAGTTCCCGCACAGACTTTATTGGGAGTGACCGGGTCGGGGAAAACATTTACCATAGCCAATGTGATTGCCAATATCAATAAACCTACCTTGATTTTGAGCCATAACAAAACACTGGCCGCCCAGCTCTACAGTGAGTTTAAAGGATTTTTCCCCAACAATGCGGTAGAATATTATGTTTCTTATTATGATTATTACCAGCCGGAAGCTTATCTACCGAGCAGTGATACATATATAGAAAAAGATCTCGCCATCAATGACGAAATAGACAAACTCCGGCTCGCCGCCACTTCCGCCCTGCTCTCCGGGCGAAAAGACGTGATAGTGGTTTCTTCCGTATCTTGCATTTACGGTATGGGAAATCCTTCAGACTTCTACAAAAATGTCATCGAAATAGAGCGGGGACGGACGATGGACCGCAATGTGTTTTTACGTCGCCTGGTAGACAGCTTGTATGTCCGCAATGATATTGACTTGAACCGTGGGAATTTCCGGGTCAAGGGGGATACGGTGGATATTTGTCTGGCTTATACCGACAACCTGCTGCGTGTCACCTTTTGGGGGGATGAGATTGACGGCATCGAAGAGGTAAACCCTATCACCGGAGTTACTATAGCCCCATTTGATGCCTACAAGATTTACCCGGCCAACCTGTTCATGACTACCAAAGAGGCTACTCTCCGTGCTATTCATGAAATAGAGGACGATCTGACCAAGCAAGTAGCTTTCTTCGAGTCTATCGGCAAAGAATACGAGGCCAAACGACTATATGAGCGAGTAACTTATGATATGGAGATGATCCGGGAATTGGGACATTGTTCCGGAATTGAAAACTACTCCCGTTATTTCGACGGTCGTGCTGCCGGTACTCGTCCTTATTGTTTGCTCGACTTCTTTCCGGATGATTTCCTGATCGTTATCGATGAAAGCCACGTAAGCGTACCTCAAATCCGTGCGATGTACGGAGGAGACCGTGCACGTAAAGTCAATCTGGTGGAATATGGGTTCCGATTGCCTGCGGCTATGGACAACCGTCCGTTGAAATTTGAAGAGTTTCAGGAGATGGCGAAACAGGTAATCTACGTCAGCGCCACACCGGCAGATTATGAATTGATTCAGTCAGAAGGTATCGTCGTAGAGCAGGTGATTCGTCCTACGGGTCTGCTCGATCCTGTCATCGAAGTGCGTCCGAGTCTTAATCAGATTGACGATTTAATGGAAGAGATCCAGCTCCGCATTGAAGAGGAAGAGCGCGTGCTCGTCACTACACTGACCAAACGAATGGCAGAAGAACTGGCAGAATATCTTCTTAATAATCAGGTAAGATGCAATTATATCCATAGCGATATCGATACATTGGAACGCGTGAAAATTATGGACGATCTCCGGCAAGGAGTCTATGACGTACTTATCGGAGTCAACCTGCTCCGCGAGGGACTCGACCTTCCGGAAGTGTCTCTCGTCGCTATCCTCGATGCAGACAAAGAAGGATTCCTCCGCTCCCACCGTTCGCTGACGCAAACGGCAGGACGTGCGGCCCGTAATGTGAACGGCAAAGTTATCATGTACGCCGACAAAATGACGGACAGCATGAAGTTGACCATCGACGAGACTAACCGCCGCCGTGAAAAACAGTTGGCATACAACGAAGCAAACGGCATTACTCCGCAACAAATCAAGAAGGCTAGAAATCTGGACGTATTCGGTAATGCAAACTCCGAAGCAAATGAATGGCAGAAAGAGAAACATGCTTATATTGAACCTGACACGCCCAATATCGCTGCCGATCCGGTGGTACAATATATGAGTAAACCGCAAATGGAAAAGAGTATCGAACGCACCCGTAAACTGATGCAGGAAGCAGCCAAGAAACTGGATTTTATTGAAGCCGCACAGTATCGTGACGAATTGCTGAAACTGGAGGATTTGATGAAAGAGAAATGGGGATAAGACCTTCCACATTTCAAGACATTCGGACATAGACACTGAAAGCAGCACACTCCAATGGCTAAGTATCGTTTAACGCACAAAGCTGTCGAAGACCTTGCCGATATCTGGAACCATACCCTCGATGAATGGTCGGAACGACAGGCAGAAGACTATTACAATATGCTGAATGAATAAGTAAACTCTTATATTACACAATGATTATCAAAGAATAGAACTCTTAACAAACCTGTATTTTAGCGCTCAATTTATTAATTAATATTATAAAATCATCAATTAAGGATTGATAATTTGCAAAGTTACCGAAATCCCGTACCTTTGCAATGTGTTTTTCATAGTATTAGATTTAAGGTTAACAAAGGTTGGAGCAAGGCGTTGCTCCTTTTTTTATGTCTATACGTCATCAGCTGGAAAAGATATAACGGAAACTCTCTAAAGAATAAATAGGAGGATTTCAGATATAGACTGATCGTTCATTACGACTGAATCTATTCATGCAATCCTCCCCTTTTTTTATAGTCGGATTACTCCTACTTCAAGTGATGATAAATCAAAGCGCCTTCTCTATGGCATTTTTAATCAACGGTTCCATGATATCATATCCCTCGCTCGTCGGATGAACTCCATCTTTTGTATATTGAGGATCCAAGGCTTGATGATCGCCGGCCACCATTGCCTTATAATAATTAACGAACGGAATTTTATTAGCTTTAGCATAAGCCTCTATACGAGCATTCAAAGCTTGAATCTTCTGTGGAGCATCTTTTATTTCCATTCTCCACTTAAATGCGGCAGCAGGCAATACGGAAGTCAAAATTACTTTTATTTTATTCGCTTTCGCCAGTTCCGCCATAGAAACGATGTTTCCGAATGTATAATCTTCATTATAAGCTTGTGTATTTTCAGCGACATCATTTGTTCCGGCATTAATCACCACTAAAGCAGGAGAAAGATTAATCACATCTTCCCGAAAACGTAACAAGAATTGATAGGAAGTCTGCCCACTGATTCCACGGCCAATATAACCGTTTGATTTGAAAAAATCGGGATGAGTCCTTACCCATCCTTCCGTAATGGAATTTCCCATGAAAATAACCCGCTTGCCTTTCTTGGTCGCTTGTGGAAGTGCAGCATTTTCTTTTGAATAACGACGTAGATTAGCAAAATCATTTTTCTGTGCATAGCTTTCTCCTACCGAGAAACTCAAGCAAACAACAGCCAATAATATCCATTGACCCCATCTTCTTTTATCCATGTTTATATTAAGTATTAGTAATATGATATTTTATGCAAAGATAAAAAAAACTCCATATATAGGCATCCAAAACAACAAATAACCGTTAAGTCGAAGGAGTTTTTTCTTAATCTATGTTATATAACATATTGTTTTTCTTGAATTATTTGCTATTGTCGCAAAAGTCCGTACCTTTGCAATGTGTTTTTCATAGTATTAGATTTAAGGTTAACAAAGGTTGGAGCAAGGCGTTGCTCCTTTTTTTATATCTATATGCTTGTTTTCCCTCCAAAAAATAGTATTTTTGTAAAGTCATAATTATTATCAGGAACATGAAACGCAAACTATTTTATATCGCTCTAATAATACAAAATGCCATGAACAAATTATACTTATTATTCATCTGCTTATTCAGTATCACAGACCTATATTCACAAGATCTAATAACCGAAGCCAATTATCTAAAAGAAGATAGTATTATTTGGATGAATTATGAAAAACGACAAGCACAAGCTACTCCGACCTGCTTTTTAACGGATAAGCAACACATAGTAAAAGTAAAATGTACAGGTCTTCATATAGAATTATTCAATAAATATATTAATCACAGTAAATAGTAATGGAACAACCAATTCAACTCAACGATCACAACAAGCAGGAGTATCCTCCCATGCATACAGCAGAGCATCTACTCAATGCAACCATGGTAAAAACCTTCGGTTGCCCACGTTCTCGCAATGCCCACATCGAAAGAAAAAAGAGCAAATGTGACTATACACTTCCGTCATGTCCGACAGCGGAACAAATCCAGTCCGTTGAAGATAAAGTAAATGAAATAATCGGTCGGAACCTGCCTGTGACTGTTGAGTTTATGACTCATGAACAAGCCAAAGATATCGTAGATTTAAGTAAGCTGCCCGCCGATGCAAGTGAAACTCTTCGCATTGTCCGCATTGGAGATTATGATACTTGTGCCTGCATCGGATTACATGTATCCAATACTTCTGAAGTGGGTACCTTTAAAATCATTAGTCATGATTATGACGATGAAAGGCAAACACTAAGAATAAGATTCAAACTGATCGAGAAGAAATAATACATTTTGTCACCTATATGGTAAATTTGGCATTATTACAATGACAAATAGACAATTTTAGCCTTTAAAGTCTCTTGGCATAAGGTTTGCATTTATAAAAGCGAACAACGGTTCGAAAGCGGATGACGAAAACCGGAACAACCGGTACATCGGAAGTGCAAATACCGAGTTCAAGATTTATGAATTGAATGTTTAACTTAAAGATAGGAGACTAAAATTATGACACCTGTTAGAAGAACTCAAAATTGGTTACCAAGTATCTTTAATGATTTCTTTGATAACGATTGGATGGTAAAAGCAAATGCTACTGCACCTGCAATTAATGTTTTGGAAACAGAAAAAGAATACAAAGTGGAATTGGCTGCTCCTGGTATGACGAAGGAGGATTTCAATGTTCGCATTGATGAAGACAATAACCTCGTTATCAGCATGGAGAAGAAGAGTGAAAACAAGGAGGAAAAGAAAGAAGGTCGCTATCTGCGTCGCGAATTCTCATACTCTAAGTTCCAGCAAACAATGATTCTACCGGATAATGTAGACAAAGAAAAGATTGCTGCATCTGTAGAAAATGGTGTTTTAAACATCGACCTTCCGAAACTTTCTGAAGAAGAAATTAAGAAGCCAAATAAACAAATCGAAATTAAGTAATACAGTAACCACTTACCATTCACCGGAGACGGTAATGTGAAAGATTAAAAACAGCTCATTTCCCCTTAAAAGGAAATGAGCTGTTTTTATAGTATTATCTTTAATTATTCTTCCGATAGCTAATCACTGCCCAATTATTAAACACGACTACCAAAAGCAACAATTCCGATAGTTAATAAAAATACCCCGATAGTTCGATAAAGAGAAAGAATAAATGACGAGAAAAATTAAAGAAAAAGTAGTCTAAAATTGCTTTTATGTAATTTATAAATTACCTTTGTAAAATGAAAGTAAGAGAAGTCATAACATATAAAGAATATTTTGACGATTTTTTCAAAAAACAACCACAGAAGATTCGCGATAAAATCATCAAAGTGCTAGATATTATTGAGCAGATAGACCGAATCCCAACAACATATCTAAAATACATAGAAGGTACTAATGGACTATTTGAGGTTCGCGTGCAACTAGGCAATAATATCTTCCGCATTTTTTGTTTCTTTGACGGTAATAAATTGATTGTTTTGTTAAGTGGCTTTCAGAAAAAGACACAAAAAACACCACCAGAAGAAATAAAAAGAGCAGAACGGCTTATGACCGACTATTATAAAGAAAAAGAAAAGGAGAGCTTAGAATGAATACAAAGACATTAGACCAAATCAAAAATGAGTATTACGGTGAAGTTGGAGCACCGAAACGAGACAGACTTGAGCGAGAACTTGAGGCTTTGCGCATTGGCTTTAAGATACGAAGTGCCAGAGAAAAATTAGATATGACACAAGCAGAGCTTGCAAGTCGCATTGACAAGAAACGTACATTCATATCAAAAGTTGAAAACAATGGAGAAAATATTACTCTCAAAACATTATTTGATATCGTAGAACGTGGACTTGGTGGAAAATTAAATATCGAAGTGCAAATATAACAATAATGAGGGTGTATCAAAATAAGCTTTTGGTACGCCCTCTTTTAATTGAATATCAGCTGAATGAAAGGAATGACACCACACAAATAGTAGCAAACGAAACAATCTTTATTTCGAGAACTCTTTAATCCGTTGTTCCTCTTCCAGCTTACAAATCAATAACGTATTGTCTTTCTCTGCGATGATATATCCATCCAGTCCTTGAATGACGACCCGTTTTTCTTCGCTGGCATGGACTATGCAATTTTTGCTCTCATACAAGCGGACATCGGCTCCTACCGATGCATTTCCGGATTTATCCTGTGGGAGCAAGCCGCGAAGTGCTCCCCATGTACCCAAATCCGACCACCCGAAAGAAGCCGGCAGTACATAAATTTCCTGCACTTTCTCCATCACTGCATAGTCGATCGAAATACTTTCGCAAGTCGGGAATAATTTTTTGATTGTCTCATTTTCTTTTTCCGTATAGAAATCCGGGAAAATGCGATCAAAAATCTGTGCGATACCCGGAGCATACACACGCATTACAGAAGTGATAGTACGCACATTCCACACAAAAATTCCCGCATTCCAGAAGAAATTGCCCTCTGCCAAGTACTTTTCGGCAGTTTCTTTATCCGGTTTTTCCTTGAATGCGTCTACTGTAAAAATTTCCTTATCCGTTTGAAGTGGGCTGGCAGCAGCAATATATCCATATCCGGTCTCCGGACGAGACGGTTGAATACCTATTGTCACAATAGCACTGCCATCATCCGTGAAACGAAGGGCCTTCTCCACCACTCTACGGAATTCTCCCGTATCGATGACCAATGCATCCGAAGGGGTTACTACCATGTTGGCATTCGGATGTTTTTTCTTGATCTTCCAGCAAGCATACGCAATACAGGGTGCCGTATTTCGTGCACAAGGCTCCGCTAAAATATTACTTTCCGGAATCTCCGGCAATTGCTTCCGAACCATATCGATGTATTTCTCAGAGGTTACCACCCACATATTTTCTCTGGGGCAAACACCGTCGAAGCGATCTGCCGTCAACTGAATCAGTGACCGTCCGCATCCCATTACATCAATAAATTGTTTAGGACATTCCGGGGTGCTCATCGGCCAAAAACGACTCCCTACCCCTCCGGCCATTATTACAACATGATTTTCCATACCTATCATTCTCCTGTTTTAAAAATAATTGCGCAATTTACTCCAAAATATTCTAAATTACAAAAAAATTATACCAACGATCTTCACAGACAGTTGGTATAATAGAAATCACATCGGATTTACACCGACATGAGGGCGTTGATCAGGAATACACCGCTGTATATTTCCTGACCTGCAAAATGTAGGGATCTTCATGTGTGTAGCATGAAGTTAGGGACCTACATATTTCGTATCACACTCTCACCCCATCCCACTGTATGACCCTCACCCACTCTTGCGGCTGACAACTCCCGTGAGAACAACGAGGAACCGTAGCAACCACCAGCTCACGATTGGAAGACAATACGGTTCTTAATTCCTTCAGCAACACATCCGGCTGAATCATTAAATGAAGAGACTCCGTCATACACCGGATCACCCGTACATACTGATAAATGCGCATATCCTCTCCCCGTCTGATCCCGCTCAATGTTCTGGAAGAAATGGCTAGTTCATTGATGAAAAAAGCATTAACAAAGACACTGTCCGTATCCATTAAAGCCAATACCAAATTGCTTAGAAACTCATAAGACTCCCGTTTTTCTCTAGTCATACTGTTTTATGATTAATGGTTAATAATTCTCCGGTTTATATTTGCTTTATCAAGTGCTTTTCACATAGAAAAGCATCCCTATTTTTAATATCCCAACCTTTGCCCCTGTTATCTGATAGTCAGATGGCGCAATCCTACAAAAAAGATTATGAAAGTTTTAGAAGAAATCAAAGTCTCGGTTTACGAAAACGTGTATTCCAAAAAGCCCAAAGTCATGTCTTTCCTTGAAGTCATCACCGGGTGTATCCGTCCTGTTCATGCAACGATTATCAACGCCATCCGCCGATATCATGCGGAAGGAGACCATGCCGCCGCACAGAAATTGAAAAGCCGGCTCCCCTGCTTCACTCCGGCAGGCACCTTTGACGGAGCGCACGCCATCAGGCACTTTCTTCTTCCCAGTCGTATTGTCGGGCTTGATTACGACCATGTAGCCAATCGCCAGGAAGTCATCCGACGATGTGCGGCAGATCCCCATACAGTGGCAGCGATAGAGAGCCCGACCGATGGTGTGAAAGTCTTCGCCTATGTGGAAGGTATCGAAGGCCGCCATCGTGAGGGACAACAACTGGTAAGCCGTTATTACAATCGATTGCTCGGATTGGAAAGCGATCCGGCGTGCAAAGATGAAAGCCGCCTCTGTTATTTCAGCTATTCCCCCAACGGTTATGTTGCTGGTATCTATCAGGCATTTGTCTTGGAAACGTTCGTGAAAGAGGAAAACAGTCCTCCGGAAAAGGCATCCGAAAAAGAGATCGCCCGATTCATTTCGTCCTATATTTTCTTTCATCCGCTGACAGCCGGACAACGCCATTCCAACGTCTTCAAACTCGCCTGCGAGGCCTGTCGCCGACACTATCCCCAAGAAGACATATTACGTGAACTTACCGCATTTTTCGAGCACACGGATTTCAGTTCCGAAGAGCTGAAAAGCGTATTATCATCTGGATATAAGCAAGTTAACGAACAAACACCTGCTTCCTCCCCGACCACCGGCCCTTCCTTTCAAAAGGACAAAAGGACAAAAAGGACATATAGCACTATGGAAAATTCCACTTCCGATGACGAAACCTATTGGTGCGGAGAAGAATTCCGGAAAGAAACGCCTTTATTTCCCCGGGATTTGTACAATAATCTTCCCGATCTGTTGAATGACTGTATCATTGAGGATGGAAGCGAACGGGAGCAAGACGTCTCTCTCCTTTCCGATCTCACAGCCTTGAGCGCGGCACTTCCGCAGACTTTCGGAATCTATAATCACAAGAAATACTCTCCACACCTATTCACCGTCATACTCTCGCCTGCCGCCAGCGGTAAAAGCATCGCACAAACCGGACGGTACCTGCTGGAGGAGATACATGCGGAAATCCTGACTGCCAGTGAATCCGGGATGAAAAACTACCGGACCGCACATACCGACTGGCAATCGGAATGTCAAAAACGGAAGAAGAAGGGAGACGCATGCTCCGAAGAACCGCAACGGCCTCCTTTCAAAATGCTGTTCATACCTGCCACCACCAGCTATACCCGTATGCAGATACAGATGCAGGACAACGGTTCGCAGGGGAGCATCATTTTCGACACGGAAGCACAAACGCTATCCACAGCCAACCGCCTGGACTGTGGAAATTTCGACGATATGCTCCGCAAAGCATTCGAGCACGAAAATATAGATTCCTCCTACAAAGCCAACGGTCTCATCCCGATCTATATACGCCATCCCAAACTGGCTTTGCTGCTGACGGGCACTCCCGGACAAATAGACGGTCTGTTGAGCAGCTACGAAAACGGATTACCCAGCCGCACCCTGATTTACACTTTCCGGGAGGCTCCGCGCTGGAAAGAAATGGGCGATGACAGTATCTCACTGGAAGATTCCTTCAAGCCGATTGCGCATCGTGTCTCCCAATTATATCACTTCTGCCTGGCACATCCGGCTCTTTTTCATTTCAGCCGCCCGCAATGGAACCGCCTGAATTCTATTTTCTCACGCATGCTCTCCGAGGTGGCATTGGAAGGCAATGATGATCTTCAAGCCGTAGTGAAACGGTACGCTTTCCTGGTGATGCGTATCAGCATGATCCAGACCCGTATCCGACAATTCGAAGCAAACGATCTCTCTCCCGAGATTTATTGTACGGACGCTGATTTCGAGCGTTCCCTTCAAATCGTCCTATGTTGTTACGAACACAGCCGGCTGCTGCACTCCTCCATACCGCCCCCTTCTGTCCGTCCATTAAAGAATCCTGACACCATCCGTCATTTCGTCCAAGAGTTGCCCGACAATTTCACGACGGATGAAGCGATTCTTATTGGCGCAAAATACGATTTCAGCCACCGCAAGGTAACACGCCTGCTAAAATCACTCAACGGATTAAAAATCAATAAGATATCACATGGATCCTATACCAAGATAAATGATCAATAGTACTATATGTCCTTTTTGTCCTTTTGTCCTTTTGAAGCCTCCGGAAAAACATGGGGAGATTTGAAAAAAACATCCCGATGATCGAACTCAAACATTGGGAAATTCCAAGACAAATCTCCCAATGTTTTTTTCTTTTTTCTGTGCGTCTGTGTGCGTCACTAAGCGTCATGCAGCTTGCACGATGTAGTACTTTTGTCAGGTAATCGATTACAAGGCAATTTAAAAATTAACCATTTAAAGTTTGAAAGTTATGGCACAGAATTACACTATCATGGCTCGCAAGAACCTGTTGAAACCTGATGAAGCTCCGAAGTTCTACGCGGTGGCGCGTAGCAGTCGTAAAGTGACGGTCAAGGAGGTCTGTAAACGTATCACCGAACGGTCCTCATACTCCAAAGGGGAGCTGGAAGGATGTATCGGAGAGTTTCTGCTCGAAATCGTCAATGTACTGAACGAAGGGAATATCGTCCAGATGGGCGACCTGGGTAACTTCCGCATGAGTATCAGGACCGGTACTCCTACCGATACGGCAAAGGAATTCAAGGCATCGTGCATCGACAAGGGCAAAGTGCTCTTCTATCCGGGAAGCGATCTCCGCAAGTTGTGCAAGACATTGGATTATACATTGTATAAGAGTGATGCTTCCACGGATTCGGATAAAGAACCGCTTCCCGACACCGGTGAAGATGATAATCCGGGAGGTTCCGCCGGTGAGGAAGCTCCGGACCCGACAACTTAATCCGTCAATTACGGATGGGGTCTTGAGTTCATGAGGTATCAGTAGTATTTATTCTCTAATTTGATTTTATATGAAAAAGCAACTTTGGAAAAACATTCTCCATTTTATCGTGACCATCGCGACTTCGATCATTTCCGCTATCGGGGCAACCTCCTGTATGGGACATTAATCTCCTGCTGACCGATATGGAAAATTCAGAAAAAAGCTATCTCCCGCGTGAGATTAAATTGTTGGTGATTCATTGCAGCGCAACGCGCTGCAATGTTCCCTTCACTGTAGAGCAGCTTCGACAATGTCATCTGCAACGAGGCTTCAAGGATATTGGGTATCATTTTTACATCACCCGCAACGGGGAGCTGCATCATTGCCGATCCGTATCGGAACCCGGTGCGCATGTGCGAGGTTTCAACCGGCATAGCATTGGGATTTGTTATGAAGGCGGATTGGATGAAAAAGGCAGTCCGGCAGACACCAGGACACAGGCACAGCGCTTCGCCCTGATCGACCTGTTGACGATTCTCAGGCATCAGTATCCCGATGCGCAAATCCTGGGGCACTATCAGCTCAGCGCTTCGATTCATAAGGCTTGTCCCTGTTTTGACAGTCGCAAGGAGTATATGAATATATAAAAAAAGAACTACGGGAGTCAACGAAAGTGCAGACTTCCGTAGTTCTTTTTTATGTTTATATCATTTCATATCATCTATAGCTCTCCCGGCTTTCCCAAGTAGTAGGTTATCAACCGCACTTCCCTCACGGAAAACGCCTTGGTCTTCGGATGAAAGTCCGTGGACAGTATCTCATCCATCAACGGCTTGCACCTCCGCATCCACCTCCGGAGCTTATTGACCGAAGCGCGGATTGTCAAATCCGGGAAATACATCTGCGCCAACTCCTGTTTATTATAACATTTCACTACAAATTCTGATTGTTCCATCATTTCTTCATTACTGTTTTATACGCTATAAAGTTACAAATATTTCAACAGATAAACAAAGAAATCGGCTATTATTTTATGGTTGATACGCTCCGTCCTTGGCCTCGAATATCACCGAAGGCTCAATCACTTCTACTGTATGCCATGCACCTTGGGGGATTTGACAGCCATATCGGGCTTCCGCAGGATTAAGACGAATGCGTTCCACTTCTCGATAAGATACCTTACGAGATACATCCTGCACATCCATACCCCGTGGAAGTCCGGGTGTACTATTCTCATACAAAATAACTTCTTCGTAAATAACTTCATCCAACTTGCCACACAGACAGATTACAGTTTCTGTGGTATCTTCATGCCGATGGATAGGCACTTTAGTTCCCGGAATCAATGCATTGAGCATACGTTGACTGGTATCAGCGGATGAAGTGCGCAGGTCGAAATTCTGACGCAAACGTGGATTCTCCTTAGCTTGTTTAAATAGCTTGCCTAATAAATCTTTATCAAATTCCATAATCGTTATTGTTTCAATGATGCGAGATACGCTATTAGATTCAGAATATTATCCACCATATTGACCAATGCAATATGCCGAGCTGATAGAATGCCATTACATCAGCTGCAATTTTAAACATATTTCATGTCTAATTTCTAATCTTGCGACTTGGCTTTGTTTTTTAGGCATTTCTTCACTTTTTGAATGCGACACTCACATTTTATTTTCAGAGCTTTCACTATTATACGAGAAATTATTATATACCCTACCAATAGAATAAGAGGAAAGAGTAGCACTATTAGGCTCATAACAATAAACGGAAGTTCAAATTCCGGAAAACACTTATAAGTCCAATCTAAAAATGAAACTCCAACAGCCAATAGTATGATGAATATAATAAGTTTTATATTTGCCCATGTATTTCTACTGTATTCCTTACAATCCCCTTGGGTAAAATTATACACAGATATCAACAGTTCTAAAAATAAAAATACCTGAGAACTAACGAGAATATAAGTTTTAATGATTGTATCATACTGGCAGCCCAATATTCCTATGCAAAATAAACACAAAAATCCATACAATCCGGCATACAGACCGGTAAAGCCACATCCTTCTAAATTGAGTTGATTTTCATCAGTCAGATATTTTAAACGGCGATAAGCCTTATCCAAATAGGCACTTTTTAAAATACATTCCTCATTCTCACTTTTTAGACTCTCTTTTATAGTTTCATTGGCACGTTCCAATATCGCTTGTACCGATGTTCTTAAATCCATCTGATATTTGCGATATATTTTAGTCAGTGCGTGTTTATCATCAAGATAGTATAGTCCAAAATCAAAAGCGATTATAAATTGTATGAATGCAAGTAGATTGACACATTCTATTTCCGACATTTCTATTCAAGTTTTTTAGCTCTCCATTCTTCTCCATTATGCTTTAATACATACTCTGCAACGTACTTTATTAAATCAATCGGATGGAAAGAATAACGCAATTTTCCTTTTCGATAGGTGACTGACAGCATAAGTTCTCTTTCATTGCCATAAAACCCAATAGCCTCATTATATTTGGTCTTTAAGTTTTCTTGGTTCTCTACCAAGAAGATACTATTAGTTATCTTTTTCAAAAAGTCAATCAACTTCTCGATAGAGATTCCTACCGGAACATTAAATAAGGTATGACGCAACTTATAATCAAACTTCAACTCTTTGTTTTTAGATTTATAATATTCCCGATCAACAGCAATTACCGCAAGTTTTCCTTGTTCAATCGACTTTATTGCATCGACTTCTATACATAATAATTTATCGCCATTAGAAATGTCCTCCGGTGACATGGATGAGCCTTCAACAGTAAATATTCTGGGTTCTTCAGGATGTCTATACCCGGAGATGTCCAACATTGAGTTTTCACACGGAACCCTATCTGGTAACAACTCAAGACCTTTCAATGGAGTTACACTCAACGTCGGATCTCCAGCCGCCACACGAATAGTACCATCGGCATCCATACCGTTGGTACGCACTTCTTCTCCAAAGACAAAGTGATAAAGATTGGACACTAATTGTTTCATATTCAATATATTAATTAGAAAATTGCGTCTAAGCGCACATTTGTAATGTACAAAGTTAGTGTTTTTCTCATAACTCACAAGTTTATAGGGATTAAACATCAATAATTCCATCACATAATTATTTCAGCAACTCTCAAATGGTCCAAAAGTACTTCGGTCAATGTGTTCCACAATTTTTGAACAGTTTCCAAATATTTCATAAGTAAAATATTAATAGCGCCTTAACACCACTTGAAACGCCTCTGCATAACGGCATCCCCACTGACTGCCCCGCATTGCAGCCAAACCTGAAATATATTCATTGCTGCGGGGATGAGGATATGGACGCATTACGCCACGGTACATAGCCAATGCCCTGCATTTGGCATCCACGCCTTCCTTGCCCACCTCAACATAACAGTTAGGACGGAACAAATTCATGGCGTCATTGATTGCCCATTCACTGCATGAAGGAACTTCCATATACCAGAACTCCTTCACAGGCTTCACACTTGGCTGGCGCTGGAACAAGCGAATTGCCTCCTGACAGGCCATTGATGTCTGAAGATGGTCGTTATTTGTATCTGCAGGATGATGAGTGATAATAATATCAGGCTCACTTTCTCTTATGGCACTTTCTATGAACTGCACCAGTTTCAGGTGAGGTACTGTGTTCATCTCGATATTCGGGAATGTCGCCTCATACTTTTTCTTCACACCAAGGAAAGAAACGGCAGTATCCGTATCACCCTCCAATTCCTCATCAGAAGGACGGAATGCACGAGCTTTGGCCTCCGTACACATGATTGCCACATCAACCTCATCACCTTCATGTGTCCATTTCCACATAGATGCACCTGCTCCGAGGACTTCATCATCGGGATGTGCTACTACTAATAAGTATTTCATTTTTTATACGATATAATTATAAAAGAATTACAGATTGAAGCTATAGCCTTTATTTATAGCTTTCGCTACGAGTTGCAGTATTATTTTTCCAGTTTTCGTCATCCAATAAAATGGAGACAGATTCATATCTTATAATTCTCCAATACGTCCATAGGTTTCCAACCTAACTCACGCTTTGCCTTCTCGTTACTGAACAAGTCGGATGTAACGATATTATTCAGACGTTTAGAGTTGATTGGGAAAAACGACAGTTTATCACCTATTAGAGCCAAACATTTTGCCATCCAGTATGGTATGCTTATAGGCACACGCTTGCCTAACTGCCTAGCAATTGTCTTCTCCAGTTCCCGAAACGAAGGGTAATGATCGTCACACACATTGTACGTACCACCCTTTTCAACCAACAACGGAACAAGGTATGCAATATCATCCACCATGAGCATGCTCTTTTTTGCTTTACCACCAGCAATACTCAGATATATACCTGTACGGATACCGTTAACCATAGCACCCAGATTACCTGGGGCTCCCTTACCTGCCAAAAGCGAAGGACGCAGAATACCCAACTTAATGCCCTTCTTCTTACACCACGTGGTTAGGTATTCCTCTGCCTTAATCTTACTATCCGCATACGGACTGTCACCACTCAACGGGCGGCTATCCTCTGTGTCCATCTTTCCAGGCTCATCACCATATACATTCATACTTGAGATAAATACGAATGCTTTGGGCAGACCGACCTTCTCCAATGCATCACACAGATGGATGGTACCGGTCAGATTCACGTCATAGAATGACTTACGCTCAGCCTCAGTCTTGGGATAGATATGCGCCTTGCCTGCAGCATGCAATACTACATCATAACGTTCAGGTAATACAGGTGTATCTGTCACAAAATTTGCCTTAATCATATCCGCATCCATAATGCCGATTGTCGTCACCTCATACGTCTTGTCAAGTATAGGCTTAATATTTCGTCCGAGAAATCCTGTTCCTCCGGTAAACAACAGTTTCTCCATTACTTGAATTTATCAAAATTCTTAATCACTTCATCCCAAGGACCCCTGTCTTCCTTGTCATAGATATACACACACTTTGCATCCTTGAAATCTCGTAACCATTCTGCCAAAGAACACATACCACCCTCCACTCGCTTGCCGTAGTCAATCACCTCACTCATACTGGTGAACGGCTCAAACTCCTTACGGTCAGCCGAGTCAATGTAGCCGTTTTCCATACCCTTAATCCACAGGTATGGCAGAGGCATGCCGGCAAACTTGCAAGTGGGATTCCATGCAGAGGCACGGAAGTTGGTCTCCATAAAGTAGTAGGTGCCGTCCTTGTCAATCAGGAACTCCACCTCAAACACGCCCTCGAAACCAATCTCCTCGAACATGGCCTGTAGCTTCTTTTCCATCTCCTTGTTCTCAAACATCTTCACATCGTGATAAGGACTGTAGTAACCCTGAATAAGGTACTTCCACTTCATTTCAGTCACAATCTGCATCTCCTTACCCTTGTTGATAGTATAACCCTCCAGCGCCATTTCGTTCTCTTTATCTACGAAATGCTGAATCATAATCAGCGGACTCTCAATCTTCTGGATAGCTTCCTTCAGTTCCTGCTCGTTCTGACAGATGTAAACATCAAACTTCCAGCTTCCAGAGTTAGGCGAAATGTCCTTCGTGATGATCGGGTACCACAGATTCTCAGGCAGTTCGTCATCCTTGCTGATCACATACGAGTCCAGCACATTGAAACCATGACGCTTGGCACACTGCTGAATCTCGTACTTGTCCATGAACTCGTTGATTCTGCCTGTCTTGCCTGCATTGTAAGTGATGAACTTATCTTTCCACTCGTCATAGTGCTCATCGAAGTAGCCCACCGACTTATCGTCCGAAAACACAATATATGGCTTCTTGCCTGTCTCCTCAGACAGATTGCCATATACCGCCATCAGCAACTTGAAACCATCCTCCACCGAATCGACGCGATGCAGTTCCGAGATATACTTACTCTTCGTAGCCACCTCATATCGTCTCTTCACCGAAATATACACAGGGTTAATGCCATTCTCGCCCAAAGCACGAATCATGTTCAGTGGATTGTAATGCTCCAGTGCAAACACAATGCACAAGTGTCCGTTATACTGATTGTTCATATCTTTAAAATTATATATTGTTCAAAAAATGTTTCTCGTTGCAAAGTTTAATCCTCTTTATACACACCCTTGCCCGTTAGCACCGGTGCAAAGATGGCAAAGAACGTATGGATATCCTTGCCCAAGCTAATGTTCTCGGCATACTCCGCATCCATCGTGAACTGCAAATCTCTGTCAGCCGAAGCTCTGTACTCAATATCCACTGTGCAGAACATACCTGCCTTCACATCATAACGCTTGCAGTACTGAGCATTCTCCTTATATGGTTCAAACTCCCAATCCAAAATAGGACGAGGTCCAATAATCGCCATCGTTCCATTGATGATGTTAAACATCTGAGGCAACTCATCCAGCGAAGTTCTGCGCAAGAAAGCACCCACCTTCGTGATACGGCTATCGCTCGCACTCGTTGCAATACCTCCCATCTCGTAAGCATGGTTACACATCGTGCGGAACTTAAACACAGTAATAAGTTTCATCCCCTTTCCGAGCCTCACCTGTTTAAAGAAAACCGGCCCCTTCGAGTCAAACTTAATGCAGATAGCAATAATACACATAGGTATGCAGAACACTATCAAACCACATACCGCCAGAGAGGCATCAATCACTTGCTTAAAGAAATATTTATACATATAACGGATCTTAATAATCTATAACTTATTATACTACTCAATGTCCTTCTCCAGTATCATCAATGCGTTATTGGTATCGGCAGGATGATGTGTAATCATTACGTCCGGCTCACTGTCTTTTATTGTAGATTCTATAAATTGCACAAGTTTAAAAGATGTGGAACCGTATTCATTTCGATATTAGGGAATGTCGCCTCATATTTTCTGCTGACACCAAGAAACTTTGAAGAAGCATTTAAATCCTCATCAAGCTCAATATCTTCAGGACGAAAAGCGCGAGCTTTCGCTTCGGTACACATTATGGCAACATCAACGGTTTCTCTTGAATGCGTCCATTTATATATCGAAGCATCTGCTCCGAGAACTTCATCATCAGGATGCGCCACTACTAAAAATTTCATTATGTTAGCTTAATAACGTTGTGAAATAGTTGTTATTTAATCATCTACAACTACTTTCCCACTGTTTTTATCTATTGTTAATTTAGAGTAATTCGTCCAATCAAGATAATCCCATTTATCAATCTTGCCGGTTTCTTTATTCGGAATTGTCTGTGGACGTCCATAATTATAGGACATCATTGTCATTTTATCTTTGTCGGTATATGCAATCTCGAATTCCGCATCATATCCAGGTAATGCCGGACACCCTCCCATGAACATTCTCAACATTAGCATTTTTGCGAACGACTCTTCTGTTTGATAAGGCATTTCACCATTCTCTTTATCAATAATTTTTCGCACAACTAATTTGTCTGTGAATTCTTGTTTCGACTTCTCAATAAAAGTTTTGCGTAGCGAATAAATATCACTGTCGGTGAGAGTCCATGGTAGAATATTGTCAGTGAAATGGTATTCCAACTCGTTTAGACGTTTTTGACAAAAATGAGATGACTTTCTTTTGCCGTAACATTCAATACTATACCGCTTGGCTGCAAGTCTCAAAGCTGAGATAGAATAAGTTTTTGAATTTCGTAATAGGTCAACCTTTTTAGAAAATTCGTCTTCAAAGAATAGGGGACGATTATCTGTAAACCAATTGAATATATATTCTGAATCCTGTTTGGTAAATGAGAAAGAATAGATTGTTGTTTTGAAAGATTGATCCTTTTGCATTTTGATTGAGAATCCTTTCTGCTCGCCAGGGCGTTTAAAAGGTTGTAATCCTATCGGTTTGACACGATGAGTCAAACTTAAATCCGGAATATTTAATTCTGCAGCAAAAGGATATGAGTAAATATAGGCAATGTATTCTTGCTCTTCCGTTTTAGGGTGATAGTTGTGTCCATCGAAATCGCACATCGCAAAAAACATGGCAACATCCAAATCTGTTGTAAGGTCCAATATTTCGGTATCAATCAGATAATGTTGAGCTAACCCAAGATAATCGACTTCGATATTGTGAAGATTAAAAAATTCTACGGCTGGATATTGGGAGATCAACAACTCAAACTCCACAAGTTTTAACCGTTCAAGGAATATTTCGTCTTGGGTCTTGTCACCACGATATAATGTTGGGTAGCATTGCGGATAAAACTTACGTTGACCACGAAAAAGAAAAACGTAATCCATAGCTACAGGCCAGAGACTGAATTTGCCATAATTATTCAGTATCACTTCAAATTTTCCAGGTGTGAGAAGAAATTTGGAATCGTTCCTTTCCCATTCCAGCAATCTTGACAACTGATATTCAAATATAGCATTTTTCAAAATTCCGGGATTTGGAAAATGCTGCTCTGGTGGCATAAAATCCCAAGGTGTCAATGGTAAGTCCATTAATTGATTATCCATTATTTAAAAGAATATCCTCCGTTGATTTCAATCAAACTGCCATTTACGAATGAATTGTCAATGCAGAAACGATATGCATCAACAATCTCGTCCACTGATGCAAATCTGTGGATAGCGGTTTTTCGATATATGTTCTGCTTAATTTCTTCCGGCTTTTGTTTCTGCCATGGAGTTTCCACAAATCCTGGAACTATAACATTGACGGTTGTTCCTGTACCTTCAAACTCTTTCACAAGATTTTTTGCAAGTGCATGTATAGCTGCTTTGGTGACACCATAAGCAAGAACCGTGGCATGAGGCATAAGTCCCATTAGTGATCCTGTGAATAGGATTCTACTTCTATTCGGAATTATAGGAAAAAATTCGCGAACCATGATGTAGTGGGAGTTAACAGCGACTTCCATCATTTTATCCCAGTCATCATCGCGTGTTTCTGTAAAACTTTTGCGTATTGTTATACCGGCATTGCACACCAAACAGTCACAATGACACGTTCTTGATTTTACATAGTTTATGAATCGATATACTTCTTCGCGTGAAGTGTGGTCAGTTTCTATAGCTTCAAAGTTCTGCAAGTCTTCATTTTGGCAAACTCCGACATAAGTGGCAAATACGTGATAACCTTTGCCAATAAGCATTTTTGCAACACCAAGGCCGATACCTGATGTGCCGCCTGTTACAACAGCGTATTTCATAATTCCATAAAGTTTTTACGTTCGGTAAATCTTCTCATTACGTCTGCCATGGCAATTGATTCCCTGCGTCTCAGACGAGTTGTTGAAAAGCGCTTATTGAGTATGCAAGATATAAATTCCTGTATCTCATATCTCAATCCTGCACCATCCCACTGATAGAAAAACTTTTTATTTCTGTTTTGGTCCTCGTAACGTAGTTCAAAATAATCAGTTTTCCACCATGGCGCAGGCACATAGGCATATCCCTTAGTGCCGGATATAACAAGATTGCCTTCCGTTTTTACGCCCAAGCCGACCTTGAATGAACATACGGCATGAGAATAGCGGAATACTCCCTTTGTGTACATATCCACACCGTCTTTCATACGTGAGTAGATGTTCAGATTTTTAAAGTCAGTACCTAAAAGTTTGAATATAGGCAACAATGGATAGCTACCAAGCTCATACATAGAGCCTCCGGCCTGAGCCGGGTCAAACTCTCTTAGGGTCATGTCGTCATCCCACAATTTTGACAACGATGCTTCAACATCCACCACATCACCGATAACGCCACTCTTAATCATTACCATAAGATGATTGAAAGCTGGACAGTGGGCGGTCTTATTTGCCTCCATAAGAATCAGACCTTTGGACTCAGACAATGAAAACAATTCCTTTGCCTCACTCTCTTTAAGCACCATCGGTGTTTCACAAAGCACATGTTTTCCGCGTTCTAAGGATTCCTTAATGAGCGAATAGTGCGAAAGGTGTGGTGTCGCGATGTAGACTGCATCAACAGAGCTGTATAATTCATCTAAACTTTGACTGAAGAAAGGCATATTGTGCCGAACCGAAAATTCTGCATTTCGTTTTATATCTGTATCGTATGCGGTGCGAATTACAATGCCATTTACAACAGATGCTTCATAGGGGAAGCGATTGGCAACACGTCCACAACCTATTATCCCGACATTTACATCTATGGTTGACTTTGCACGAAGCTGCGTCGAACTTATCCCTTGCGTTCGTGGTAAGTAAACTACTTTGCAATACTCATTGAGGTAGTCAAACTTACCTTCCCAGTCGCTACCGATAGCAAATATATCGACATTATACCTTTGTATATCATCGATTTTTTGCCCGATGTAATCTTCTATAATTACCGCATCAGCATAACCTGTAGCTTTAACAGCCTCAACTCTTTCGAGAACATTGTTTCGAACATTTAGCTTGCCTCTAGCACGGTCATAACTATCGCTCGTCACGCCGACAATAAGATAGTCACCCAATTCCTTAGCTCGTCGCAAAAGATTGAGATGTCCTTGATGAAGTAAATCGTATGTACCGTATGTAATAACTTTTTTCATTATACTTCTTTCCCAAATAGTTTTTCAATACATATATTAGTGGCATTACCACCAATCCCGGTATATTTCATTTTGAACTTTCTACTATTTAAGGATTCTTTAGAATAATCCATATTCAGTAGATGATTTATCACCTGGTCTTCAGACCTCATTACCCCTGAGGGCATCTCTTTCTCAAAATCTAAATTAACACCTCTAGTATTGCAATAGTGTTCATAATCATATGCAAAGCATATGATAGGCCGTTCAAGTATTGAATAATCTGCGATACAAGCAGAATAATCAGAAATTAATATATCACTAATCTTGAACAATTTATTTATAGATGGATATTCTGAAACATCACGAACAAAATCATTAAACTGTATGCCTAACAATCTATTTGTGTAAGCATGTATCCTAATAAGTAGGATATATCTGTCACTTAGAGTGTTCTCCCACTTCTTAATATCGATAGGAGGTGCAATGGCATAAGAATTACCTCCATCGTCACTGTCACGCCACGTTGGAGCGTATAGAATGATTTGTTTATCATTTGTTACACCAAGTTCTTTTTTGATGTCATCTACTTCATCAGCCGAAATATTGTACAATTCATCGTTACGTGGTAAACCAGATGGAACTAAATGATTTTCACGTACATTGAATGAGTTCATTAAAACGTTCTTTTGGTAGTCACTTTCATAACACATGAAATCAACATGACTAAAATCATCATTTCCACGAGCATCAACCGTATCAATACTTTTCAATGCCACCCCATGCCAAGTATTAAGATAAGTACATTCTTTCTTTTTGTACTTCAGACCTCTTTCGATATTTACACAAGTTATCCAATATCGAGCTTTAAGAGTATATTTAAAGTAGCTTAGAGTATCAGTTTTTATAACCTTAGCCGACCCTGGGATGATAGTGTTAATCGGGTCATCAACAGCCCATACAAATGTATAATCTTTGAATCTGTCTTGCTGAATCAATTTCTCATATATAGCTCTCGGACTATCGTTATATCTTCTTGAGTGTCCCGAAAATACAATTAACATAGGATTTATAGGAATGAATACCCCCCATATTTTAAACACATTGCTCATAACAACCTTATAGCATTGATAAGCAATTTTATTATGCTTGAGAATATAATCAATTCTCGCACGTATTCCACTTATTTTTTTCTCTGCCATTTTATTGTAATATCTTGTTTATTGCATTTATCACAATGTCCAAATTAGACTTACGACTTAAATATTTATTTGCAAACTTTTTACTATTAATTCCCCAATTGTAGATTTCATTTCTATCCATTTGGGCTATACGTTTAAACGCATTAGCCAAAGAATTAACATCATCCGGTTCTACAACTATACCACATTTTGCCTCATGTATGTACCGAGAAGATGCACTCGGAGAATCGATACTCGCCAAGATCGCCTTTCCTGAAAGCATATACGACGTAATTTTGGATGGGAGACATAATCCTGCATACCCTTTAGGCAATGCAACTAGCAAGACATCAGCTTCCGCCTGTACATTGGGAACCTGTGATCGAGGAACAGAAGAGAATGTAACATTGTCAAGTCCTAATTCTTTTGTAAGTATCTGACAATGTTTTTTATTTGTTCCACTTCCATAAATCCTTAACTCTGCATTTTGTAGATCTGCATTGGCAAATGCTGATATCATTAGTTCTACATTGGCATGTGCATTGACACTACCAACAAATTGAAAAATTATTTTATCATTATTTAGATGAGCGATATTGTTGACATAAACATCATCATTCTGCCAATTATTAACAATTAAATAATGGTCTTTGGGAATATTCCTTGTGTTTGACAGATAGTTTGCCATTTCTTCAGAAATGGTACGAACCAAATATGATTTTTTCTGGTAGAACTTATCCATATTCATTAGGATATGTGATAATGCCCTTTTGAAAATATTTTTTGTAGAAATGCCCAAAACGCTCTCCGGATAAATATCTTGAATTGGAACAATATATGGGATGCCATATTTTACCGCTGATTTAGCAACTAAATAGCATCCAAATAGTTGCCAACTTGCATTATATATGAAATCTATATAATTTCTGTGTCGTTTTATATAAGAGGCACATACTTTCCCAAAGCTTATGCTCTCACGTAGCCGCCCTAACATTTTTGATTGAGGATAAATATAGGATTTAAGTGTTATGCATGTAAAAGGAAGATCATCTGGTAACAATGGCTCTGGATAGCGCACTCCGATTGGACGAGAAGGCATCGGACGAAGAACAGTAACGTCATAGTCGTTGCTTAAAGCACAGGCTAAATCATAATTAAGATAAGCCGATGTTAATGGCTCAGGAGGGAATACTCCCGAAATAATAATTATTTTCTTTCTCATCGCTGTATAATCCTTTTTAGCGCTTCAATATCAATATTATCTTGAAACAGATGAATGTTTTTACGTAATACACAATCCGTTCTTGACCACCACTGAATATGTTCCAATTCTTCAATAACATCCCTATCAAACCTATAGCGAATAATTCGTGCTGGAACACCTCCAACTATCGCGAATGGTGGAACATCTTTAGTAACTACTGCTCCGGCACCAATAATAGCTCCATTTCCTATTTTTACGCCTCCAAGGATTAAGGAGCGGCAACCAATCCAAACATCATTCCCAATCTTAACTCTGTGAAAAGGATATACCGTTGTTTTATTAGCCCAGCTATGCCCTGTACCATTTTTCTTCTCCGTAAAAATAGGAGATGTCGAAAGCTTGTTAAGAGTGTGTGTACCCATACCAATATGACATTCATTTGCTACAGAACAAAAGTTACCAATACTTACATGGACAAGTGTTGTGTGATTCCCAATATATGTGTATTTGCCAATTTTAGAATTAACAATCTTTGCATGCGCATATACTTTGGCCTCCTTACATATGTCGGAAACATCATCTACAAATGACATAACCGAAACAGCAGGGTTGAATAGATTTTTAATTAACCCTTTAAGATATTGAATCATATATTACTTTTTTGAAAGTCTCAAGTTGAAAATGTGGAGTCCAATAATTATCTATCTCGGACATACAGTCTTTTCTTACCTGATGACGAATATTCTTCTTTCCTTCAATCCACCTTATAATACAATTCGACAACGACGTAATATCATTATAATCAAAAAAACTTCCGGTAATTCCTTGTTTAATCGACTCAAATTCAGGCATTTGATATGAAAAATTATTGTGAGTTATAACCGGACATCCAAACACCATGGCATGTATTGCAGTTAATCCTACATTCCCTGGCGATACACATAAATCTGCGTTATAGATTAGATTTCCTAATATACATTCATCATAGCATGCTCCATAAAACCAAACATTTTTTTCAAGGCCTAATTCCTTTGAAAGCTGCTTGAGTTCTTCAATCATTTCGCCTGAGCCTATAAAAGTCAAATTGAAGTTGTAACCTTTTTTACTGCAACCTTTTAGAGCTTTTAATATTTGGTCCAGTTTCTTTATTTTGGTTAGCCTGCCAACAAAGATCAGATTATGATTTTCATTGTTAAAATGATTTTTAAAAATCGGATTAATTGTCAACAAGTTTCTGATAGAGATTTGTTCATCGTATGCCAATGAATTATGAATTGTATATTGTTTAGAATCATCTATACCCTCTTTAATCGCCAATTGTCTTCCATAATTTCCGTAGAAGAAGTTTCCCCCATTCGGCAACTTAAGAATCAGCTTGTTAAAAAAGCGTTTAACACCTTTTTCCTTACCATACCATCCATGAGTCCACGCATATACTTTCTTCCTTGGACATAATCTGGATAAAAAAAGGAAAAGCCATGTGCTTGCCACTCTAGACTCGCCCAAGATTATATAAGCGTCATAATCCTTATTGAGTAGTCCTATAATTTGTTTACGATATATTATCGGGCCGAACTTAATTGTATCAACCTCATGAATATCTCCCTTCAACAGAGAGTAGTCCATTTTCTTTATGTCTAAATAATTCTTGCCGAAATAAAAGCTGCAATCAAACTCCTGATCTAATAGTTTGAATATACTTTCTCTATAATGCTGAGCAAAATTATATATAATACATATTCTTTTTTTACGATTATTATCTGGCATTTCTAAGACTATTAATTGATGGTAAAGCAAAAACAAACCCGACAGCAAACCATAATTGGTATGTATTTAACCAATATCCACTAAATAAGCAAAGGATGAATCCTTTAAAAAAAATCAATAAAATCAACATACAGCCAATATTCTCTTTACTCAATCTCAGCAGTTTCTTTACTATTTTATATATACTCAATGACACAACGATACATCCCAAAATCCCAATCTCTGCCAATAAATCGAGAAAAATATTATGAGAATATATGCCTAAATTCATCCAAATTGAACCTAAACCACCTCCAACATAATCAGTATCATAGAATATCTGTAAACTTTTACGCCTTAATCCTGCTCTAGCATCGTCAACGTTGATACTAGAAAGCACTCTACTAAAGCCATCTGATTTCCACAAATTTAAATTATTCGCGATAATAAAAAAAATGGCTATGATTATTCCTATAATTATAAATGATTTTAAAATTCCTATTCCTCTAAGATTTCGCAATTTATACAAGAAAAATAATAAATAAAACAACAATAAAACAGCACCGCCCCTTCCCCCTGATATCAAACAAACAATGGCGCAAACAAAACAAGTTATTAATACAGGAATTTTAAACAAATTAAAACTTTTTAAGCCCTTTGCGGTCGAAAAAACAATGTAATAACCCCCAAATGCTACCATCTCCGCGCAAATATAAGCAACATTTTGATAATCAAGGCTTGTTTCTGTTTGAACGAGACCATTCTTAAGAGCACTCATGTAACCAAAAGTACTTATCGTTAAACCTATTGGTAATATAAAGAATGGTAGTATTTCATCAATTTTATTAAAGTTTGGATATGTTGCCAGATGACACCCTGAGATTGATGATGCAATACATATACAACCAAAATATAATATCGCTGAAGAATACAAATCTGGAACATCAGGATAAAAGAAACCTGTTATAATAAACATTGAGAGAATACATGCAAGTATGGCAATCACGTGAAAATTTCCCTTTATATTCTTACCTCTAAATAGATCTCTCATCAAAATTATATAAGAAATCACACCTATGACCGCAAACCAATTCTGTAACATCCCAGATTTCACAGAAATATCCTTTGCAGACATATAGCTTCCAAAAATTTCTCCAGCGAACAAATTCACTAAGAAAAAAAAGGGAAATATATAATGTCTTACACTATTCATCTTTATATTTTACGTTTAATCCGTTTGATGAAATATTCGATGTCGACAATTGAAGGGAGAAATCTTAAACCAATAGAGAATCTAAAAAATCTATTTAGAATAACAAGAGGTTTAAATCCGCAAAGTAATGGGGACGTATAATGATCATACTCTATGTCAAGAGAGTCATTATAGACATCATCAATTAATTTCTGCCAATGTGGCATTATATTAAAAGGGGAAAATTTTGTTATATACCGTTTTGCATTATGTCCTAGTTTTACGTTCAAGTCGTAATTCCTTAATAATTTTACAATATCTCTTTGTATATCATATAAACTATGAGACAACAATGCCGTAACACCAGGAATAGTGGTATCATAATAGCCGTTTTTTGCTCTAGATACAACTGGTAATTGTGCGGCGGCCATTTCAACAATACCCATACCAAATGTTTCTCGAAGATTTGATGGATTTATAATTCCAACGCTTGCATTTCTAAAATAGTTCTCTTTATCAGAACCTACTATACCTAAAAATTGAATCGAATCAACTATATCTCCATTTTTATCAGTTATAAATGGCATACATTGTCTTTCGAATTCGGCTTTAGCAATTCCATATTTACCCAATTCCCCTTTTCCATATAAATTACCTGATCCCATTACTAATAATATAGCATTGGGAACTTGTTTTACAACACCCTTCCAAATACGACATACTTCTAGGAATCCTTTTTTGCTCGTGATGGAACCTAAGAACACAACAGTTTTAGAATCATTAATTCTATTTTCGGAGCACTTATCATTAAAAATATTATATATACAAACACTTTTTTTAATTATATCATTATCAGCATATGAATCATATTGTTGTTTTCCCACAAATACATTGCATTTTACTTGAGGCGTCGAAGCTATAAATTTACATAAACTATCATCAATATAGTTATGACTCCAATAAATAACTTTAATATTCGTGTTTCTTATTTGATATGCAATTTCATTGGAATATTCGCGTAGAATTAAAATATCTACGTTTAATATATCCATAGCATCGAACAAATCATCTATACTACTGACAAACAATGATTTATCAATGGGGGGGGGTAAAATATATTCTCTTGATGATAGAATAGTAATTTTGTATCGATCCTTCATTGAAAGATAATGTGCAACCAATAGCATTACATATTGCGTACCTCCAACTCCAGGATTTCCATTCTCTATATTGATTGCATTAACTGTAGAACCCGTGTTGTTACCCAAATAAAAAGCTACATTTATCATATTAATGACAATTATGTTTTTTTACTACCAATCTGTATGCAAATATCATTGCTATAAAGAATGTCATAGTTCCTATCAAGACACTCATAGAATAATAAAATGCGCCATTATTACCATGACGAGACGTAAGTAGAAACCATGCAAAGATAACCAACAAGATATCTTTCATCATTCTAAAAGAAAAAAGAAGCCACGTTTTCCCTATTGCGATAAGTTCTGCTTTAAATACTTCTGAGCAACATGCTGGAATTGTTATTAAAATGTTTAATCTTAGAACTGTTTTCATCGCAGAAAAATCACTCCCGTAAAAAGAAATAATAAAGTCAGACAGCATATACACTATTATAAATGGAATAATTGTACATATAAAATACACCAATAAGACTCTATAGATCATTTTTTGCTGTTGTTTCCCTTCTGTACCGGATAAATGCGATAAAACAACATTAGCAAGCATACCGGGTATAATCATTATAACTGCATTCCATTGCGCAGTAGCAGTATATAAGCCAACTTGAGTTAACGATGAAAATTTTGTCAGAAGCAATATCCCCGCCCAATTGCACAAAGCATACGAAATCTCTTGTAATGCAATCGGGAATGAGAATTTAAGTAGGTCTTTAGCTTTATCTTCTCTTATATAATATATCGGCAATCTTTTACATGCCTTATATATGTAAAAATAATTAATACTAAGATTCATAAGCTGCGATATGGAGAGAGCGGCTAATGCACCATACAGTCCAAAGAAATATGTGAATGGGATACAAGTTATAAACATTGCAATGCCTGATACAATTGAGCTATAAGCCAAATGTTTAAACTCACACAAGCCTGCTAATATCCCATTGCCGGTACTTGCCAAAGCTTTCAATATAATAATAATAGAGAGAGCTCTAAAAACAGATGAAATGCCAGAAGCATCAAGAATTTTCTCCAACCAATTAGCTGACATTAATAAACATAATGCCATTAATGAACTGAACACAAAAGTTATTTTGGTTGCAGTCTTAATTATACCTATTACTCTAGTATCATCTTTTCTTATATATTTTGCAATATACCGTGTAGAAGTATATACAAGACCGAAAGTCGCAAAACCAGCCATGTAGAACATGTTTGTTTTTACAACTCCATATTCTCCGTAGAGATTAGCACCTAATAATCGAGCAATTAATATTCCTGATATTAGCAATAATGCATTACCAATTCCATTTCCGACAATTGCCCAAAAAGAATCTTTAAACAGTTTGCTGTTAAAAAATCTACTTTGCATAAATTTCTGCTACGTTCTAATGTATATTTTTTACTTTTTTTAAACAGCACCCACCATTAGGTAAGCACTCAATTTAAGGCATCCTCTTTTTTTTTTTTGGGGGGGGGGAGGGCACATAAGTATGCCCTAAACTGAATTTTGTTAATTAATTAGTTTTGAATTTAACATTGGCTTGTAGCCAAAGTGATTTTGTCAGGAGCCATGTTAACATAATCCCTGCACCCGTTAAAGATATTTTTGAAAAAAGTTCCGATGAAGTTCCAGACAGAACTGCCATGAAGCTTTACTATTCCAATCACACTGTGATAAGTGGCAGCCATTCCAGCACCGGCATCACTACCGTAGTAAGCACTCAACAGCATCCACCCTCTTAAAAATCAAGAAGATGAACTTTTGAGTGTTTTAAAATTTAACGATTTATAATGTTTATACAGCCATTGACATAGGAACGAGATCTTCATAATTCTCGTTTCCGTCCATCAGCGGCCTAATTGTAGTTGCAATATAGTCACGGACATTGAGACCCATTTTACTGTGACGGTTATTAAGATCACGTAAATCAGTGATCAGAGTCTGATACTTCCGTGCCTTGAAAGGCATTCTTTTCAATGTTTCCATGTTCTTCAATACATAAATCCAACGTTCAAAATCCGTATCACATTCCGACTCCTCCTTGTTGAAAGACGGGAGTTCGATAAAGATAAAGCGCAACTTGTCTGAGAATGTCTCATGCGTGTCCCGGTCGGCCAATACCACATCCGTACGCAGTTTGTGGGAACCGTTGGGCAGACTGAAGTTCAAGAAAAACACGCCGTACACCGCTTTCAAGTCAAACTTCCAGAAAATACCCCGCTCTCCCTGACGGGCAATGGTATGGGACAGGTAAAAAAGGGCACGCTCCTTGAAGTTCGTCTGCTGCTTGTTCTGCATCTCGACAACCAGTTGTTCACCGTTTTCCGTCGTACAATAAATGTCATAGATAACCCCTCTGTCTCCCATGTATTCCGGAAGCAATTCCTTGTCCAGAAAGGTTATGTCGGTGATACACTTCTCGTTCACAAGCAATCCGTTTAAGAAATCGATCAACAAGTCTTTCGTTATCTCCTGCCCGAATATCTTTTTATATGTTCATCCGCAATATTTCAAATAAGTCATATATTGCACTCATATTCAATTATTAACGGATTTAATTACTACTATTAATTCGTTCTACAACTGTTGACTTTCAGTTCCACAGTTGTTTCCCTTTAGTTCCACATCTGTTATTGTTTCGTTCCACATATGTGGAACGTACCGGCCTTCCTTACGCCACACCATCTTATTAACGACTCCCACGTAACTCTGAATAATCTTCACGACCTTATTCGATACATCATCAGTATAGTCCGGAACAGGGATGCCATGATTGCCATCCTTTGTCATCTGAACGGCAAGGTCTACGGATTGCAGAAGCCCCTTGGTATCGATGCCGCTCAGAATAAAGCAAGCTTTGTCGAGAGCCTCCGGACGCTCTGTCGATGTACGGATACAGACAGCAGGGATCGGTTTGCCGATAGATGCATAGAAACTCGATTCCTCCGGAAGCGTGCCACTGTCGCTGACGACACAGAAGGCATTCATCTGGAGACAGTTGTAGTCATGGAAGCCGAGGGGCTGCTGAACCTTTACCCGAGGATCGAGTTGGAAGCCCGATGCGGCAAGACGGTTACGTGAGCGTGGGTGACAGCTATAGAGAACCGGCATATCATACTTCTCTGCCATTTTGTTGATGGCGGTGAAAAGGGACAGGAAGTTCTTTTCCGTATCGATGTTCTCTTCGCGATGGGCTGAGAGAAGAATATATTTTCCTTTTTCCAGCCCCAGACGCCGGTGGACATCACTTGCCTCGATCGCTGCGAGGTTGTTGTGAAGGACTTCTGCCATGGGGGAGCCGGTGACATAAGTCCGTTCTTTGGGCAGACCGCAATCGGCAAGGTATCTTCTGGCATGTTCCGAGTATGCCATGTTTACATCACTGATGATATCTACAATACGGCGGTTGGTTTCTTCCGGAAGACACTCATCCTTGCAGCGGTTGCCTGCCTCCATGTGGAAGATAGGAATGTGTAAACGCTTGGCACCGATAACACTCAGACATGAGTTGGTATCACCTAAGACTAATACTCCGTCCGGCTTGGTTTGATTGAACAGTTTGTAACTGCAATTGATGATGTTACCGCAGGTGGCACCAAGGTCATCCCCCACGGCATCCATATAGACCTCCGGTTCCGCCAGTTTCAAGTCCTTGAAGAAAATGCCGTTAAGGTTATAATCGTAATTCTGACCGGTATGGGCAAGAATCACATCGAAATACTTGCGACACTTGTCGATGACCGTCGACAAACGGATAATCTCGGGACGGGTACCGACAACGATAATGAGTTTCAACTTGCCATTATCCTTGAATTTGATACCTGAATAATCGAATCTGGGTTGCTTTTCCATATTATTTCTCTACCTTATCAAAGTATGTATCCGGTTTATCCGGGTCAAATATCTCGTTGCAGTACATCACCGTTATCAGGTCTTCCGTATCGGAGAGGTTGATGAGGTTGTGCGTATAGCCGGGAAGCATGATGACGGATTGGATTCTGTCACCGCTCACCTCGTAGTTAAGCACTTCATCTGTCCCTTCCTTGCGGAGTTGGATAAGGCCGTGCCCGCTGACGACAATGAACTGTTCCCACTTGGTGTTGTGCCAGTGTTCGCCTTTGGTTATGCCCGGTTTGGAGATATTCACACTTACCTGTCCGCAGTTCAATGTGTGCAGGAGTTCTGTGAAACTGCCACGCCGGTCTACATTCATCCTCAAATCGAAGATGGCTTTGTCTTGGGGCAGGTAACTCAGGAATGTACTGTACAGACGTTTGGCAAACGAATCTGCCGGGATTTCGGGAATCATCAGCGTCTTTGGCATTTCTGCGAATCGATGCAACCGATCGACGATCTCACCAAGTGTCACCTTATGGGTGACCGGACAATAGCAATATCTGCCGTCACTCTTCGGATATACATCAAGACCCTCGAACTCACAACGATGCTCCTCTCCCTGCAGGGCATGAATCATCTCGTCCACAAGGTCATCGATATAGAGCAGCTCAAGCTCTACACCCGGATCGTTGACCTGTATGGGCAGATCATTAGCTATGTTGTTGCAGAATGTGGCTACCGCACTGTTATAATTGGGACGACACCACTTACCGTAAAGGTTCGGGAAACGGTAGACCAAAACCCTGGAGCCGGTTTCTCTGCCGTATTGTAGAAAAAGGTCCTCACCCGCCTTTTTGCTACGGCCGTATTCGCTGTTGCCGAAACGACCGGTCAGTGAGGCTTGCGCACTGGAGGAAAGCATGACGGGACAAGTGTTATGGTGCTTTCTCAAGGTATCAAGCAATGTACTTGCAAAACCGAAGTTGCCTTCCATGAACTCGTCATTGTCTTTGGGACGGTTCACCCCGGCAAGGTTGAATACGAAATCGGCTTTCTGACACCAGACATCCAATTGTTCGGAAGTGGAATCGATATCGTATTCAAATACTTCATCGATCTTCAGATCGCCATAACAAAGAGCCTTACCGTCTTTTATGTTGTTAAGTTGGGCGCAAAGATTCTTACCGACAAAACCCTTGGCTCCGGTAACCAGTATTTTCATCTTTCCGTTATTACTGCACAAAGTTGCCCTCACCGCTCAATTCTTTCTTTATATAGTCCAAAGCTGCAATCTTGGCTTTGGTTTCCTCCACAGTAAGGATCCGCGTATTGTTTGAATTGAACTCCGTGAGCGTGTTACGTTCAGTCTCTCCCTCTTTGAAATATTTGTCGTAGTTCAAACCCCGGTTATCTGCCGGTACGCGATAGAAGTTGCCCATATCCTCAGCCTTGGCACATTCCTCATTGGTGAGCAATGTCTCATACATCTTCTCACCGTGACGGATACCGATCACTTTAATGTCTTCCTTCTTGCCGCCGAAGAGTTCGCAGACAGCCTCTGCCTGAGTACGGATGGTACAGGCAGGAGCTTTCTGAACAAGGATGTCACCGTTACGACCGTGTTCGAAAGCAAAGAGGACGAGATCCACCGCCTCTTCCAACGACATGATGAACCGGGTCATCTTAGGCTCTGTCAATGTAATAGGATTACCATTACGTATCTGCTCTATCCAGAGAGGAATCACCGAACCACGGGAACACATCACGTTGCCATAACGTGTGCAGCAAATCTTTGTCTTGCCGGAGTAGCGGCTCTTTGCCACCGCTATCTTCTCCTCAATGGCCTTGGTGATACCCATCGCATTGATTGGATAGGCTGCCTTGTCCGTTGAAAGACATATCACAGCGTCCACCCCGACTTCGATTGCGGCAGTCAGTACATTGTCCGTACCGATCACATTCGTCTTTACAGCTTCCATCGGAAAGAACTCGCAACTCGGTACCTGTTTCAATGCTGCTGCATGGAAAATATAATCAACTCCGAGCATTGCGTTCCTGCAAGACTGGAGATTACGCACATCGCCAATGAAGAACTTGATCTTGTGAGCCACATCAGGATATTTTGACTGATACTCGTGACGCATATCGTCCTGCTTCTTCTCGTCGCGGGAGAATATACGGATCTCACCGATATCGGCACGGAGAAAACGGTTTAACACTGCATTACCGAAGGAGCCTGTCCCACCGGTAATCATTAGAGTTTTGCCTGCAAAAATGCTCATAGTCGTATATATATTGTTAGTTCAATCTTTTCCA
>NZ_JBGFSP010000005.1 GCF_041227145.1 Bacteroides sp. AN502(2024)
ACCAAACACAGCAAGCCCCTTGACTCACTTTAGAATCAAGGGGCTTCTTCAAAAACGGCGGCTACCTACTCTCCCACTGTTACGCAGTACCATCGGCGTGACGAGGCTTAACTTCTCTGTTCGGAATGGGAAGAGGTGGAACCCTCGTGCTATAACCACCTGAATAAAGTCATGACATGATGAAAAGTAAAAATTCAGTTATTACAAGCTAAATGTATACAACCAACCACTACATCTCCGAAAGAAAGTCGACGGGCAATTAGTAATGCTCGGCTTTGATGTTACCACCTTTACACCTGCATCCTATCAACGTCATCGTCTTTGACGACCCTGAGAAATCTAATCTTGTGGCTGGCTTCGTACTTAGATGCTTTCAGCACTTATCCAATCCCGACTTAGATACCCGGCAATGCACCTGGCGGCACAACCGGTAAACCAGAGGTCAGTCCAACACGGTCCTCTCGTACTAGTGTCAGAGCCACGCAAATTTCATACGCCCACGATAGATAGAGACCGAACTGTCTCACGACGTTCTGAACCCAGCTCGCGTGCCACTTTAATGGGCGAACAGCCCAACCCTTGGAACCTTCTCCAGCCCCAGGATGTGACGAGCCGACATCGAGGTGCCAAACCCCTCCGTCGATATGAGCTCTTGGGAGGGATCAGCCTGTTATCCCCGGAGTACCTTTTATCCTTTGAGCGATGTCCCTTCCATACGGAAACACCGGATCACTATGCTCTAGTTTCCTACCTGATCGACTTGTAAGTCTCCCAGTCAAGCGCCCTTATGCCATTACACTCTGCGGACGGTTACCAATCGTCCTGAGGGCACCTTTAGAAGCCTCCGTTACGCTTTTGGAGGCGACCACCCCAGTCAAACTACCCACCAAACAGTGTCCTCCAGTAAAGGAGTTAGAACTCAAATAATCAAAGGGCCGTATTTCAACAGCGACTCCACAGATACTGGCGTACCCACTTCATTGTCTCCGGCCTATCCTACACATCAATTACCCAAATTCAATGTTAAGCTATAGTAAAGGTTCACGGGGTCTTTTCGTCCCATCGCGGGTAATCGGCATCTTCACCGATACTACAATTTCACTGAGCTCACGGTTGAGACAGCGTCCAGATCATTACACCATTCGTGCAGGTCGGAACTTACCCGACAAGGAATTTCGCTACCTTAGGACCGTTATAGTTACGGCCGCCGTTTACTGGGGCTTCAATTCAACGCTTCTCTTGCGATGACGTCTCCTCTTAACCTTCCAGCACCGGGCAGGTGTCAGGCTGTATACATGATCTTTCAATTTTGCACAGCCCTGTGTTTTTGTTAAACAGTTGCCTGGACCTATTCTCTGCGCCCAACTCACGTTGGGACCCTTTATCCCGAAGTTACAGGGTCAGTTTGCCTAGTTCCTTAACCGTGATTCACTCAAGCGCCTGAGTATATTCAACCCGACTACGTGTGTCCGTTTGCGGTACGGGTACCTTAGGGATTAAGTTTAGCGGATTTTCTCGGGAGTATGGTTACACGCGCTATTGGATTGTTCCGAGGAACGCTCCATACTATCAGGTTCGACTCTCTTTGTGGATTTGCCTGCAAAGATCAACATCTACAACCTTCAACGGACTATTCCGTCAGTCCGCGGCGTTGTCACGACTCCGTCTCCACGTCACTCCATAAGGTAGTACAGGAATATTAACCTGTTCTGCCATCGGCATCACCATTCGGCTGAGCCTTAGGACCCGACTAACCCTGATCCGATTAGCGTTGATCAGGAAACCTTAGTCTTGCGGCGAGGGGGTTTCCCACCCCCTTTATCGTTACTTATACCTACATTTGCGTTTCCACACGCTCCAGCAAGGCTCACGCCCCACCTTCGACGCTGAGTGGAATGCTCCCCTACCGATGTCAATTCAATACTGACATCCCATAGCTTCGGTAAATTGCTTTATGCCCGATTATTATCCACGCCAAACTCCTCGACTAGTGAGCTGTTACGCACTCTTTAAATGAATGGCTGCTTCCAAGCCAACATCCTAGCTGTCTTAGCAATCTGACTTCGTTAGTTCAACTTAGCAATTATTTCGGGACCTTAGCCATGGTCCGGATTCTTCTCCTTTAGGACATGGACCTTAGCACCCATGCCCTCACTCCTGTGATCAAACTAATGCGCATTCGGAGTTTATCAAGACTTGATAGGCGGTGAAGCCCTCGCATCTTATCAGTCGCTCTACCTCACATTAGTAACCCACAAGGCTGCACCTAAATGCATTTCGGGGAGTACGAGCTATCTCCAAGTTTGATTAGCCTTTCACCCCCACCCTCAGCTCATCCGGAAGCTTTTCAACGCTTATCGGTTCGGTCCTCCAGTTAGTGTTACCTAACCTTCAACCTGGCCAAGGGTAGATCACTTGGTTTCGCGTCTACTCCTTCCGACTAACCGCCCTGTTAAGACTCGCTTTCGCTTCGGCTGCATGTCTCAAGACACTTAACCTCGCCGGAAAAAGTAACTCGTAGGTTCATTATGCAAAAGGCACGCCGTCACTGCATCAAGCAGCTCCGACCGCTTGTAGGCGCACGGTTTCAGGGACTATTTCACTCTTCTGTTCGAAGTGCTTTTCACCTTTCCCTCACGGTACTGGTTCGCTATCGGTCTCTCGGAGTATTTAGCCTTACCGGATGGTCCCGGCGGATTCACGAAGATTTCCCGTGTCCCGCGCTACTCAGGATACCACTACGCTTCATTCGGCTTCGAATACCGGACTATCACCGTCTATGGTTTCATTTTCCAAAGAATTCTTCTCACCGAATTTCATGCGATATCGTGGTCCTACAACCCCGGTATTGCCGTAACAATACCGGTTTGGGCTAATCCCCGTTCGCTCGCCACTACTTGGGGAATCATTATTATTTTCTCTTCCTACAGGTACTAAGATGTTTCAGTTCCCTGCGTTTGCCTCCATCTGAAAATGGATGGTGTTCCTTCAGAACACCGGGTTGTCCCATTTGGAGATCTCCGGATCAAAGGTTATTTGCACCTTCCCGAAGCTTATCGCAGCTTATCACGTCCTTCATCGCCTCCGAGAGCCAAGGCATCCGCCATGCGCCCTTATTTACTTTCTTTCAAACGTCTTGTCCGTGTACCGGTATTGACATTGGAATTGCTTCCATTTATCAATATTGCATACGCGGACACGTACGGTTTGATATATACTTTTAGCTCTTACTAAAATTTTACTTTTTGTACATCATGTCAAAGATCGTTTCTCATTGCTGAGACTGTGGAGAATAACGGATTCGAACCGTTGACCCTCTGCGTGCAAAGCAGATGCTCTAGCCAGCTGAGCTAATCCCCCAAGAAGTGATTCAAGAATATCGGTCAAGGCTCGCGCACATGGACATATCTTGAGCTTGGTAGTCCCAGGCAGAGTTGAACTGCCGACCTCTACATTATCAGTGTAGCGCTCTAACCAACTGAGCTATAGGACTAGTTCAACCTTGTCTACCTGTATGTTAGACTCGGCTTCTGTTTTCTCTCGTGTTGATCTATATCTATACTTCTATAGATGGTTGATCTATATCATAAATAAACAAGTACCAGTAGTACAAAAAAAACAGAACCTTGAAAGGTATCCGGGTGGAGATGGACCTTACATACGATACATATTAAACATACGATAAGGACATCCACCACTACGGCATCACTCCAGAAAGGAGGTGTTCCAGCCGCACCTTCCGGTACGGCTACCTTGTTACGACTTAGCCCCAATTACCGGTTTTACCCTAGGACGCTCCTCGCGGTTACGTACTTCAGGTACCCCCGGCTTTCATGGCTTGACGGGCGGTGTGTACAAGGCCCGGGAACGTATTCACCGCGCCATGGCTGATGCGCGATTACTAGCGAATCCAGCTTCACGAAGTCGGGTTGCAGACTTCGATCCGAACTGAGAGAGGTTTTGAGGATTGGCATCCTGTCGCCAGGTAGCGGCCTTCTGTACCCCCCATTGTAACACGTGTGTAGCCCCGGACGTAAGGGCCGTGCTGATTTGACGTCATCCCCACCTTCCTCACATCTTACGACGGCAGTCTCTTCAGAGTCCTCAGCATCACCTGTTAGTAACTGAAGATAAGGGTTGCGCTCGTTATGGCACTTAAGCCGACACCTCACGGCACGAGCTGACGACAACCATGCAGCACCTTCACAAATGCCTTGCGGCGGACCAGTCTCCTGATCATTCATTTGCAATTTAAGCCCGGGTAAGGTTCCTCGCGTATCATCGAATTAAACCACATGTTCCTCCGCTTGTGCGGGCCCCCGTCAATTCCTTTGAGTTTCACCGTTGCCGGCGTACTCCCCAGGTGGAATACTTAATGCTTTCGCTTGGCCGCTTACTGTATATCGCAAACAGCGAGTATTCATCGTTTACTGTGTGGACTACCAGGGTATCTAATCCTGTTTGATACCCACACTTTCGAGCATCAGTGTCAGTGACAGTCCAGTGAGCTGCCTGCGCAATCGGAGTTCTTCGTGATATCTAAGCATTTCACCGCTACACCACGAATTCCGCCCACCTCTACTGTACTCAAGACTGCCAGTTTCAACTGCAATTTTACGGTTGAGCCGCAAACTTTCACAACTGACTTAACAGCCCACCTACGCTCCCTTTAAACCCAATAAATCCGGATAACGCTCGGATCCTCCGTATTACCGCGGCTGCTGGCACGGAGTTAGCCGATCCTTATTCATACGGTACATGCAGAGTCCCACACGTGGGACCGGTTATTCCCGTATAAAAGAAGTTTACAACCCATAGGGCAGTCATCCTTCACGCTACTTGGCTGGTTCAGACTTCCGTCCATTGACCAATATTCCTCACTGCTGCCTCCCGTAGGAGTTTGGACCGTGTCTCAGTTCCAATGTGGGACCTTCCTCTCAGAACCCCTATCCATCGTTGTCTTGGTGGGCCGTTACCCCGCCAACTAACTAATGGAACGCATCCCCATCGATAACCGGATTCCTTTCACAGCATCCCCATGCGGGGATGATATGGCATCGGGTATTAATCTTTCTTTCGAAAGGCTATCCCCGAGTTAACGGAAGGTTGGATACGTGTTACTCACCCGTGCGCCGGTCGCCATCAAAGGTTTGCAAGCAAACCTTCATGATGCCCCTCGACTTGCATGTGTTAAGCCTGTAGCTAGCGTTCATCCTGAGCCAGGATCAAACTCTTCATTGTAAAAATATCATTCGAATATCCAATCAAGGATATCATATTGCTCTGTTCAGGACGCCGTAATTTCATTGACCTTTATTACAATACCTGTGCCTGTACATATATTTAATATATACCAGACAAGTATTGACGGTTCTATTTCTTTACTTGTACTACTTGTATTGTTTATCAATATTTCAAAGAACTGACGTGTCAGAAACACGCGCTTTCTTTTAGAAAGCGGATGCAAAGATAAGGACTTTTATTTATTAACTCCAAACTTTTTTGAAAGTTTTTTGTCTTTATTTTCAAGGTACCTTATGCGGCAAGCATCATGTCAAACCTGTCAGGCTGTCCTCCCTCGGAAAGCGGGTGCAAAAGTACAGACTTTTAATCTAGATCCAAATATATTCGACACTTTTTTCTGAACTTTTTTGCATATTTATACTAGCACGCTCATTGACGACGATGTTGTAGAACATGATTTTT
>NZ_JBGFSP010000006.1 GCF_041227145.1 Bacteroides sp. AN502(2024)
GGGTTAGCATCCTTTTTAAGAATAATATCCGTATCTTTGCTATCAGTTTATTATAATAACTAAGATAAATTAGGAATAAAGAGATGTCTTTTCCACGTCTTCAAGAGGTATAGGACTGTAAATTTAGTAAATGAAAATGATGTTTTCTAAGAAACTTCTTATAATATACTGTTTGTTGATAGTTTTCCCGCCTAGGTTCTGTCATTTTTGTATTTATGACTTTTAATTAGATACTGAATGCTAAAGGGAAGCTTTAGGAACAAAAAGCGTTTTATAGATTTGAGGGTTAGTCGGGTTTCCAAAATAGGAGGGATACAGTTTTGAGAGAGCCTTGCTAATCCTTTTATTAAGTCAACCTTTTTTATGTTCGAGTACATCGCTGGTAGGTATCGATGATAAATTTCAAATAAATAATATAAGTTTATTTCTTTTTGAAGATGTTTGCTAAGGTTGTTGTCTGCTTGTATTAATCTCCTGATTTCACTAAAAACTATGGTAAGATCATTTAGATGCTTTAAGGTGTAGCCTTGCCCCATATTTGTAATAGAATCTTCTCTCTTGCAATTATAAAGATAAGTTGTTCGGTTAGTTAAGGTAAATGATCTGGTATTTAAAGCGAGCATAGCATGCATTACTATGTCTTCGTGGTACACGTGTTCCAAAAAATGAATATGAAATTCTTTTAAAAAAGAAAGATTATATAATTTATTCCATGTAGTTACCCATATATCATTTTTTTCTTCATAAAAATATTGAGCCATGCATAATTTACCTTTTCGTGTTATATTAGGGTAGTTAGTAATTTTGAGTGAATTTTCATTTTCATCAATTTGATTGATTCCAGCTGCAACAAAGTCTACTTTTTCTTGTGAAATAACATTATATAAGGTTTCAATGCAATCAGGAACAATAGCATCGTCGCTATCCATAAAGTATAGATATTTTCCTCGAGCAAATTCAATTGCTGTGTTTCTCGTTCCTCCCAAACCGAGATTTTTTATGCGTAATTATACGGATGCAGTTACCTCTAGGATGTGTGCTTTTAAGTTGGTGGACTATATTCATACTGTTATCATGTCCTAAATCGTCTACTATCAAAATCTCTAATTTTTGATAAGTTTGGTTTAATGCAGATAACAAGGCACGTTTAATGTATTTTTCTACATTATAAATAGGCATTGAGAGAGTTATTAAGCACATACTTTTCTTTAATTCATTATGACACAATAATATTAGGTGATTACAAAGTTACTTTAATATTCTTAATGATGAAAGTTATTTCGTTTTTTATTGATTTCTTATCCCGAGCTTGCGCTATAATAGAAAAGAATAATTTCATTAGAATAAAACTTTGGATTATTTTCATTACCTTTGTTCTGAATATTATGTTTGTCTAAATAATAGGACTGATGTAAATTCTGCAATTCCTCTATTGTTTAAGACTATTGTTCTTTAATTTAAATTTTAATAATATGATATATATTATTTGTTATGATTGGCCTTCAACATCTGGTAATCATACAGGAATGAGGTATCTTTATGAATATATTCAAAAAAGAAATCCTGAATTGTATAAAATGTATACTTTCAATATGGGGAGGCGTTTTTTGGATAAGGGGAAAAAGGGGAAGAAAATCTCTGTTCTTTTTACGGCACTCAAATTAGCAATGGCATATAAATCGGGAGATAAATTTATTCTCACTGAATATTTGCATAGAGATTCATATCAAATATTGTTTGCAAAAATAATACGCTTTATATGTCCTAAAGCACCTATATATGCTATGGTGCATCTTGTTCCTGAAAAATTGGAAAGGCGATATTCGAAAGCACAAATAAAGAAGAGTTCACGATTTGTTACAGAAATTGTAACGTTGGGAAGTAGTTTGACATGCTATCTTAATAATTTAGGAATAGAGAATGTTTATACTTCATTTCATTATGTCGATAATAATTATTATACTCCTTCTACAAATCTATATAACAGAGGTGATGATGTCAAGGTAATAGTAATGGGTGCCTTGGCACGTGATTTTGAGCAGATAGCTTATATTGTTTCAAGACTTCCGCAAATTCATTTTTATATATGCAAAGGGCGGGAGAAAATTGATTATTTGTTTTCAGGCTTAAAGAATGTAACATTGGTGGGGTATGTTCCTGAGGCGGAATTAAAGCATTATATGAATGATCTTGATATTTCATTAAATGTGATGAAGGACACTATTGGAAGTAATGTAATTTGTACTTCAATGGCAACAGGATTAGCGATGGTGGTTAGTGATGTTGGATCTATACGAGACTATTGCGATGAGACCAACGCATGTTTCTGTTCTTCTCCCGATGATTTTATAAAGAGTCTTATGATCTTAGCAAATGATCGAGAGTTGCTCAATTCGTTAAAAAAAATGTCTTTGAGAAAAGCGCAGCAGTTTTCTATCGATAATTATTGTGTTAGCTTGTCATCTCTATTGGAATAATTGAAGAGTATAGTCGTTTATAGTTGTTGTAGTAAAATTCTTAAAGGACATTGTTAGTAAGGGTATTCTTTAAATTCGAAAATATAAGGCAACTTATTAATTGCTAGCTAATTGCCTTTTTATTTTCTTCCAAACATGATGAACTAAAACTTGCAAAGACACATTTAGTGTGAGTTTTTTTAGAGCATTGTATAAAAGTAAAAGGTCGTGTAAGCTAAAGTCGTTCTTTAGCGAATGCTGTAAGAATTTATATATATAACGTTTGATTGCTTTTTTGAATTTTCTTTCGTTAAGGTGAGAATGGTAGTTTATACCAATCCATTCTATGAAAAGTATTGTTGCTCTAATCTTTTCTTTGTTGAAATGAGTGGAGTTTGATATATTCTTCTTTCAGCATTTCTCCAACTGACGGGATTACCTGGTAAAGATATGATTCCTCCTGTAAATTCTGCAAATTTAGCCCATGTTGCATCATCGGTGCACCAAGCCAGAGGGAATTTAATAAATCCTCCTGTTTGTTCCCATACTGTTCGGCTAAATACATACTCACAGGCGGCAGAACTAATTTTTCCAGATAATTTATCTAATAAAAATTCATATCCAGAAGTTAAATCGGTTTTAAAAGGAGGGTTTTTATATTTTAGTTTACCATACTCGTCAACGACTTCTAAAGGGAAATGGAATATATATTTTCCATCAGAATGTTTTTGTGAGGCTTGAATTACACGTGCTACTCCATCAAAGGGCATTAAGTCGTCATCTGAAAAAAGCCATATAAGTTCTTCTTCTGACAATAATATGCATCGTTCCCAATGACCGGGTAGGTCTTTTTTACCCATATTTTGTTCAAAACGATGATATATAATGTCAAATTTGTTCTTGTAACAATCTACTATGGTCTCTAATGGGTAGGGGCTTGCATCATCACCAATATATACGGTAAATTCGTGATTGTTTTGTTTAGCGATAGAATCAAGTGTTTCTTGCAAAAAACGTGGTTTATAAGCTGGTATGATAATTGCTAATTTTTTCATTTTTATTGCTATCAATTAGGTTCTGCAAATATACACATTCAGTTTGTTTAAATATTGTATTTGCAACTTTTGTAATGGAAAACT
>NZ_JBGFSP010000007.1 GCF_041227145.1 Bacteroides sp. AN502(2024)
GGTTTTGTGCTGCAGATTTCCTCATTTTTGTTACTTTTGCACATTGCAAAAGAATATCTGTATGACTACCACTTCTTTTAATCTGTTTTTGAGCGCGATGAGCCTGATTGCTTTATTGGTTTTTATCGCCCTTTACTTTGTGAAAGCCGGCTACGGCATTTTCCGTACCGAATCGTGGGGTGTAGCTATCTCCAATAAACTAGCTTGGATATTGATGGAAGCTCCGGTTTTTATGGTAATGTGCGTAATGTGGATATATTCCGAGCGTCGGTTTGCGCCGGTGGTCTTCACTTTCTTCCTATTTTTTCAGATTCATTATTTCCAGCGTTCTTTCATCTTCCCTCTGTTATTGAAAGGAAAAAGTAAGATGCCGCTGGCAATCATGTCAATGGGTATTCTTTTTAATCTGCTCAATGGCTATATGCAAGGTGAGTGGATTTTTTATCTTGCTCCCGAAACGATGTATCAATCCGATTGGTTCACTTCGCCGTGGTTTATTATAGGCACGCTGCTTTTTTTCACAGGTATGCTGGTGAACTGGCATTCGGATCATATTATCCGGCACTTGCGCAAACCGGGAGATACCAGGCATTATCTGCCTCAAAAAGGAATGTACCGTTATGTCACTTCTGCCAACTATTTCGGGGAGATAGTAGAATGGGCAGGTTGGGCGATACTCACTTGCTCGCTTTCCGGACTTGTTTTCTTTTGGTGGACAATTGCTAATCTTGTTCCTCGTGCTAACGCGATCTGGTGTCGTTATCGTGAAGAATTCGGAGATGCGGTGGGCGAGCGGAAACGAGTGTTTCCTTTTCTTTATTAAGAACACTTTTTATCATGACTTGAATACGACTTAATTAATATAATTACTATGGAATCTAAACTTTTTAGTCCGGTAACCTTCGGTCCTCTGACATTGCGGAATCGGACAATTCGTTCGGCAGCTTTTGAGAGTATGTGCCCGGGGAATACTCCTACACAGATGTTATTGGATTACCATCGGTCGGTGGCTGCGGGAGGAGTGGGTATGACAACAGTGGCTTATGCCGCCGTGACGCAAAGCGGTCTTTCTTTCGATCGTCAGTTGTGGTTGCGTCCGTCTATTATTCCCCGTTTACATGAATTGACAGAAGCTGTACATAATGAAGGGGCGGCAGTGGGAATACAAATCGGACATTGTGGAAATATGTCCCATAAAAATATTTGTGGTGTTACTCCTATATCCGCATCTTCGGGTTTTAATCTTTATTCTCCTACGTTTGTGCGTGGAATGAAAAGAAAGGAGCTTCCGGAAATGGCACAAGCATATGGAAATGCTGTTAATTTGGCAAGAAAAGCTGGATTTGATGCCGTTGAAGTACATGCAGGACACGGGTATTTGATTAGTCAATTCTTGCTTCCCTATACCAATCACCGGAAAGATGAATATGGTGGTTCGCTTGAAAACCGGATGCGTTTTATGGACTTAGTGATGGAAGAAGTGATGAAAGAGGCGGGCAATGATATGGCCGTTTTTGTGAAAATGAATATGCGTGACGGTTTTAAGGGAGGAATGGAGATAGACGAATCTATACAAGTGGCTAAACGGCTCTATGGAACATGGAGTTCATGGATTGGTATTGAGTGGAGGTTTTGTGAGTCGGGCACCGATGTATGTGATGCGGGGTGCTATGCCAATCCGTTCGATGTCTTACTATATGAATTGTTGGTGGCTGAAATATGGAGTCCGTATGTTTGGTAAATGGATGATACCTTCCGTGCCTTTCAAAGAAGCGTATTTCTTGGAAGATGCGCTGAAATTCCGGGCGGCTCTTCCGGATGCACCGCTGATTTATGTCGGTGGTCTTGTTTCTCGGCAGAAAATAGACGAAGTGCTCTATTTTAGCTTTGATGCCGTACATGGGCTAGTTTACTCAACGAACCGGGGTTTGTGAATCGGATGAAAAAGGAAGAACAGGCGACATTGCAACTGTGGACACAGTAATTATTGTATAGGGCGTATGTATACGATAGAAATGGCTTGTCATCAACATTTGAAAGAACAATTACCTTTGTCTTTACAAAAGGAAATTGATAAATTGGAGAAAAAATGAGTGAAATGAAATGGGCGATTATCACTGGTGCGGACGGAGGAATGGGAACAGAAATAACACGTGCCGTAGCCAAAGCCGGTTATCGAATCATAATGGCATGTTATAACCCGCAAAAAGTGGAAATTGTTGGGAACGTCAAGGTTGAAAAACTGGAAATACGGATTTGGAAGTAATGCGTATTGATTTATTTTTCATGCAATCTGTCGTTTCTTTTGCTAATCAGATTTTAGAAAGGAATCTTCCAATTGCTTTGTTGATGAATAATGCCGGAACGCTGGAAACAGGATTTCATACTACTTCTGATGGATTTGAACGAACGGTAAGTGTGAACTATATGGGACCTTATCTGCTTACCCGAAATTAGTTCCGCTGATGGTGCGTGGGGCGCGTATCGTAAACATGGCCTCCTGTACATACGCGATCGGGTAAGCTCGATTTCCCATATTTCTTTCACAAGGGGAGAATGGGGAGTTTTTGGATAATTCCCGTTTACAGTAATACTAAACTGGCTTTGTTACTATTTACTTTTGACTCTCTGAGCAACTTCGTGGGAAAGGAATCACCGTCAATGCTGCCGATCCGGGAATTGTTTCTACTAATATGATTACGATGCATAAGTGGTTCTATTCGTTGACGGATATTTTTTTCCGTCCTTTTATCCGTAAGCCTGAGAAGGGTGCTTCTACAGCAGTTGGTTTGCTATTGGATGAAAAGGAGGCAGGCGTTACGGGACAACTGTATGTCAATAACCACCGGAAAACTTGTCTGATAAATACATGAATCATGTGCAGAAAGAGCAGTTGTGGGAGATGACGGAGCACTGTTGGCGAGTTGGCTGAAGTAGGATTTATAAGAAAATGTAAGGCAACTAGGGACATTTGATGAATATTCCTGAGTAATAATAAGAATTGATTCTATGATACCTAA
>NZ_JBGFSP010000008.1 GCF_041227145.1 Bacteroides sp. AN502(2024)
TGCATAAATTTTAGTTAGTCTATACAAGAAAAAGGGTATGTCTATAACCCCTCTAAGTTGTGCTCTGAACTGTTTAACTTTCGCATTAAATGATTCTGCAGCAGCATTTGATGCCCTATTAATATAGAAGTTTAGTATCTGCTCACTTCTGTCATATAATGTAGCAGCTATTGTGTTAAACGAGTCAAATCCAGATTGTTCTACTTCTTAATCACTTCGCTAAATTGGTTCTTGCTCCTGCCTTTATCGATCGTTTATTAAAAATCATTCTTAAAGAATGACTAAGTGAATATGCCCGTTTAATATCCCGGATATTCTCTGAATAAGACTGTAGCTCTGAGCTTCTGTGCTTCAGTCCATTTTTCAGCAGATTTGAAAAGCAGATACCGGCTCCTTGCCAATAATTCCTTGCGTGTATCACCATTCTCAAAGGTAAAAGGGGTATATTTCTTTTTCAGACCTTTAGCTTCCTGCCTGACATCAGTCTCTTCTTGTATAGCTTCCCAACGGTGTCCGATTCTAATTTCCTGTACAGCATCACACGCCAGCTTTTGAATATGGAAGCGATCTATCACACGGATAGCCGAGGTGAAACATCTGCGAACAATCTGCGCATACTTTCTGACAAATCAAGAGTGACCTCCCGCACCATCCGAAGTGCTTCTTCGGGATTTGTTCTAGCACAGCTATGACATCGTCAGCCTTGGTACCCTTGACAATAGCCACGATAGCACCTTTACCACCGTGTGCCTCTCTGTTGATGATTATAGTATATAACTCACCATTAGAAAGGGAAGTTTCATCAATACTCAAGTACGGTCCCAGGTTCTCGGAAAACAGCAGCCAGTTTGCGGCATCGGACAGTTGATCCCACATGCGGTAGTCACTTAGATACTCTTTATATTGCCGCTCAAACTGATCACCGTCAATATGATAATAACGTTCAAGAGAGCGGGCCGTAATCGGGTATTTCTCAAGCAATCCTTTTAAAAAAGACGCGAATTCTTTTGAATGTCGCGTTCCCTGAGCGGTAAGCTCAAAAGTGTTACAGATGATAGAACCAGTTTCCTTGTCGAGCCATTTACGACGCCGTACACATAAGCTTACCTTACGGTCACGGATAGGAAAATCACGAATATAAACCGGAGGAAGAAAACCTTTGGACTCTAAAGAGTGAACCCTAGAGGACAAGGGAGGAAGATTTTGCTCATCTAAATGAATGGTTAACATTTCAGCGGTGTTCTCTATTTTAACAATATCAAAACACTCCAACAGGTCAGCTGGGAGTATGAAGCGAGCAAGAACTAAAAGAGTATCGTAACTAGTCATAAGAGTTTTTTGAAGGCAAAGATAAGAATTGGAGAGAAGAAGACCACATGATTTTACCGGTGAAC